>JBFMDG010000246.1:0-9535 GCA_040754135.1 Verrucomicrobiota bacterium | reverse complement strand
CGGGGACGCGCTTCTCCGGATCGGTTTCCACCACGATGACGGTGGTGCGGGTTTGCTTGCGCGCCTTGAGCAATGCCTCCTTCAACTCGGTGAGATTGCGCGCGGTGAAAACCTGCGCGCCGAGGCTCCGGGCGTTGAGCGCGAAATCGATCGGCACTGGTTCGCCATCGAGCTGGCCAGTGGCCGGATTGCGAAAGCGATATTGCGTGCCGAAACCTTCGCTGCCAATGGCGCGGGACAAACCGCCGATGCTTTGGAACCCGTGGTTGTCGAGCATGACAATGGTGAGTTTGCAACCTTCCTGGATCGAGGTGACGATTTCCGACGACATCATGAGCCAGGAACCGTCGCCGACCATGACAAAGACTTCGCGATCGGGTGCGGCCATTTTCGCGCCCAGACCGCCGGCGATTTCGTAACCCATGCAGGAATAGCCATACTCGAGGTGGTAACCCTTGGGATCGCGCGTGCGCCAGAGCTTGTGCAAATCGCCGGGCAAACTGCCCGCGGCGCAGAGGACGACATCGCGCGGCCTCGCGATTTCGTTGACGGCTCCGATGACCGCGCCCTGGCTGATGGGCGGATCGTCCTGCGCGGAATAAATGCGGCGCACTTCCTTGTCCCAGGCGCGATTGAATTTTTCGCCGCGCGCGCGATAAGCCTTCGAGACCTGCCAGCCGCGCAATGCTTTGGCCAGCGCTTCGAGAGCGATCCGCGCATCGGCCACGATCGGCAATCCCGAATGCTTGAACGCATCAAACTCGGCAATGTTGATGTTGATGAAACGCACTTTGGGATTTTGAAAAGCCGTCTTGGAAGCGGTCGTGAAATCGCTGTAACGCGTGCCGATGCCAATGACGAGATCGGCTTCACGCGCCATGATGTTTGCGCCAAACGTGCCCGTAACACCGATGGCGCCGAGATTTTGCGGATGATCGTAACGCAGCGAACCTTTGCCCGCCTGCGTCTCGCCAACCGGAATTCCGGTGGCGGCCGCAAATTTGGCGAGCGCGGCGGAAGCTTCGCTGTAGATGACGCCGCCGCCGGCGACGATGATTGGTTTGCGGCTGGCGCGCACGAGTTGGGCGGCCCGTTGCAGCACCTCCGGTTCAGGAGCGGGCCGCGGAATGCGCCAAACGCGCTCGGCGAACAACTCGACCGGATAATCGAACGCTTCCGTTTGCACGTCTTGTGGCAGGGCGAGCGTGACCGCGCCCGTTTCAGCGGGCGAAGCCAGCACACGCATCACCTCCGGCAATGCGTTCATGAGTTGGTCGGGCCGATTGATGCGGTCCCAATATTTTGAAACCGCGCGGAAGCAATCATTCACCGAAACATCCTGCGAAGACGCATGCTCGAGTTGCTGCAACACCGGACCCACATTGCGCCGCGCAAAGATGTCGCCGGGCAAAAGCAAAACCGGGAGGCGATTAATCGTGGCCGTGGCCGCGCCGGTGACCATGTTGGTAGCGCCGGGGCCGATTGAGCTGACGCAGGCGAAGGCGCGCAGGCGATTATGCATTTTGGCGAACGCGGCGGCGATGTGCACCGACGCCTGTTCGTTCTTCGTGAGGTAATATCGGAATTCGGGGTATTGCTGGAGAGCCTGGCCAATCCCGGCGATGCACCCATGTCCGAAGATGCCGAGGCAACCGGCGAAGAAGGGATGCTGCCGGCCATCCCGTTCGATGTGCTGGCATTGCAGAAAACGAATGATGGCCTGAGCCACTGTCAGTCTTATGGTTTTCATGGCGTGCTTCAATGGATCGAGATCGAGGGAACAATTCGAAAATTTCTAAAAGCTTCCGCGTTCGTGAATGAATTTGAGCGCTTCATCTTCATAAGCCATGAAGTTGGCGCAGCCATGGCGAGTCACGACGATGGCCCCGCCGGCATTGCCCATGCGGGCGGCTTTGTAGTAGTCCCAACCTTTCACCAGGCCGTAAATGAAACCGGCCGCAAAGGCATCGCCAGCGCCGAGGACGTTATAAACTTCGACCGGAAACCCGGGCACATCGCGAGCAGCCTGGCCGGTCTCGAACACGGTCGCGCCGGCTGGGCCGCGCTTTACCACGATGACTTTCGGACCGCGACGCTGCATCGTTTCGACCGCGCACGTGACGTCGCCGGCGACGCGCGCTCCGGAGATTTGCGAGTGCGCGACCTGCACTTGCGCGGGATCGGCGAGCAAGACGGCGTTGCATTCGTCTTCGGTGCCGAGAACGATGTCCACCAGAGGCAGGACCGCGCGGGTCACGACTCCGAAAGCGCGGGGGTCGTGCCATTGGTTGGGGCGGAAATCGAGGTCGAGCACCACGGTGGCGCCGGCGGCGCGCGCTTGTTCCGCTGCAAAAAAATGCGCGCTGCGGCTCGGTTCCCGGCTCAGGCCGGTCCCGGAAAACTCGAAAATGCGGCACGCGGCGATCGGGGTGGCGAGCACGTCATCCAACGAGAGCTGGTTGTCGGCGCAGTTGTCGCGATAGTACACGAGCGGGAATTTGTCCGGCGGTTCGATGCCGAGCACCACCGCGCTGGTGCGCGTTCCTGGTTTGCGCGGGATGAATTGAGTATCCACTCCTTCATCGGTGAGAAACTTCAAAATGAAATCGCCCACGGGATCTTCACCGAGCGCCGTGAGCACCGCGCAATGAAGTCCAAGCCGGCGAGCTCCCACCGCGATATTGGTCGGTGAACCCCCCACATAAGCCGCGAATGACTTGATCTCGGGAAAAGGAGCGCCGATGTCATTGGCGTAAAGATCGATCGAGGAGCGGCCCATGGTGATGAGGTCGTAGCGGGGCGGAGCCGAAGGAGATTGAGGTGCGGTGGCCATGCCGGAGTTCAGAATTTGAAGTGCAAAATAATAAATCTAAAATTCACGCTTCCATGGCCATGGTCACGACAGGCACACGCGGGTCGCGATCGGTCCAGGTTTTTTTGATCCAGGCGTGTTGCGGATCGTCACTGTTGGCCAGCGATTGCGCGCTGCCGGCCAGGAAGTTGAGGTAATAAGTCGTGTAGCCGTGGGCGGAAGCAACCGGATGATAACCCTCCGGCACGAGAATGACGTCGCCATGGCGCGCGATCATGACTTCGTCAATCCGCCTGTCCGCAGTGTAAACGCGCTGGATGGCGTAACCTTCCGGCCGGTCGAATTGATAAAAATAAACTTCTTCAAGATCGGCTTCGAGCAGTTGGCCCGCGGCATCGAGGCGATGCACATCGTGCTTGTGCGGAGGATAAGAGCTCCAATTTCCCGAGGGCGTGTAAACTTCCACCGCCACGAGCCGGTGAGAATTGAAGCCGGGCGGAAAGAGCGAATTGATCTGGCGGGTGGCATTGCCGCCGCCGCGGATTTCGATCGCCACCTGGTCGGGTTTGACGAGTTGCGGAGGATGCTCTCCGTCGGCGCGACACCAGCCATAGGCAATATCGAGCGAGGGCGTCATCGAGCTGACGGTGAACGCCGTGTCTCGAGGGAGATAAAGGGCGTAAGGCATGCCGCAAAAAACATTGGGCCGGCGCCCGATGTTCGGCCACGAGCCGCGCGAGGAATGGATCGAGCCGACGCCACCCAAAATGACCAGGCCCAATTCGCAATCGCCGGTCGTGTGCTCCCAGACTTCGCCGGCGTTCAGGCGCCTGGCGGCAAAGGAAAGGTGCTCCCATCCGGCGGTCTCCGGCGTGACGCGGACGTACTCGCCCGTGGAAGCACGCGCGCGAATGTGCAACGCCGGGTTGCGGAGCGTGTTCATGCGATGGTCCGAGGTGAATCGGCGCGGCCGGCCGCGCCGAGTTGCTGGCATTTCGCCGCCACAAAAGCAGCGAACTCGTCCATGTAAATGCGGCCCGGAGCGGCAAAATCAAATTCCTTTGGCCGATCGCGAAAGAACTCCCGATGCACGCGCGTCCAAACAAGCCGCCCGTCCGTGCCAATGTTCACTTTGGCCACGCCGCACGCGATGGCCTCGGTCAATTCGGAGGCAGAAACACCACTGGCGGTCGTGTCCAATTTGCCTCCAGCGGCATTGATGCGTTCGACTTCATTTTGCGGCACGGCCGAACCCCCATGCAAAACCAATGGAAATTCCGGCAATCGCCTTTGAATTTCCGCCAGTCGTTCGAAATCAATGCGCTGCCTGCCAGAAAATTTATAAGCGCCATGACTCGTCCCGATGGCCACAGCCAATGCGTCGCAACCGGTGCGCTCGACAAATTCCTCCGCCTTCGCTGGATCGGTGAGAATGGCCTCCTCGACCGCGTGAGCCATCGCTTCTTCGATCCCTTGCAACTGGCCAAGCTCGGCCTCGACGGCGATGCCATGCGCGTGCGCTTTCTTCACGACTGCGGAGGTGACCGCGATGTTTTCCTCGAACGGCAAATGCGAACCGTCGATCATGATCGAAGCGTATTGTCCGGAGGTGATGGCATCGTCACACGCTTCTGCGTCGCCATGATCGAGGTGCACGGCAAACGTGACATCGGGATAAAGCATTTCGGCGGCGCGGACCATGGCTTCGAGCATACGCGGATGAGCGTAGTTGCGAATGGGGCGGCTGAACTGCACCAGGATGGGCGCTCGGGCCTGAGTGGCGCCGCGAAAAAGTCCGTGCATTTGTTCCATGTTGCAGACATTGAAAGCGCCCACGGCAAATTGGCTGTAAGCAGCTCTCAACAGATCCATTGTGGCGGCGCGCATGGCGGGATTGGGTTGCTTTTCGTGCGGCAAGCTGAGCCGCAGGTGCGCAAACCTGTCAAGCCGTTTCCCGTTTTCCATTCGCCGTTTCGCGCCGCCCGCGAGACGCTGCGCAGCAGCGGATGGAGAGCGCGCCCGCCCAGGGCGCACTTCGAGGCGACCTCGCCTCGAAGATTGGCGATTGTGAAGCCAACGACTTTCAATGGAAGCGAACGCAAACAAACAAGATTCCCGCGCCTCGCGGAAAACCATCGACAAAGTTTGGGACGAAGTTTTGGACAAAGGTGCGATCGCACAATGTCCAAACTTCGGTAGGGTCGGCAGGTCCGGTCCCAGCGCGTCATTGGCACTCTCCAGCTCAATCCCGATACACATGATTGTAGGGACGGCTGCGGTGGCCCATGTAAATCAGATCGCCGCGCTGCCTGAGCGCCTGCGCGGGCGCATGGTCGAGCGCCAACGGACGGAAAACCTGGGAGGCTTCATGGCGTTTCTCGTGGCAACCGGCGCAACCTTTCGTTTCGCCGGGACGCACCGAATTGAACTCGGTTTCGTGCAGGAGCATCCGGCCATCTTCATCGAGCAATTCAAATCGCAATGGCACGTCGGCAGGCACTTCCACGTAAAACGAACCATCCGCCTGAATGGGCACGGTGCCGAGGACTCGCGTGCGGAAAGCGGCGTTGGCGGCGATGCTCTGACCCATTTGCACCCCTTCGAGAACGCGGACAAAACGCACTTTGTCTTTGTCGTAAGGTTGATCCGAATTGAAAACGCTGTGGCACAAAATCCGGCCCGTCGCACCGCCAGACGCAAGCGTGGAAGATGGCACCAGCGGCAACTCCTGCGGCGCCAGCGGAACCGGATCGACATCGCTCATTTGCGGATCGTCGTAAACCAGCTCCATTTCACGCGAGGCCAAATCGAGCAAATAAATGCCGTAGCCATTCGCTCGCAAATCGTGCCAGGGCGCATGCGCCACCCAGGCCCGTTGCGGACCGGCCGGGTAAGGAGCGGTGAACCGCCCGATGGGATTCATCTCGTCATAATTGTGGATGTAAACCTCCTCGCCCCCTGCGAGGTTGACCACCTCCGGGTAAATCGGCATTTCGCAATCGAGCGGTGCGCGGGTGGGATCAATCAACGTCAACCCGGCGGGCGTCGTGCAAAGAATCGTTCCGTCCGGCATCTCCTTTTGCTGACTGGCGCTGACGCCGACGTGGTACCCGCGGCCATGCCAGCCGGCGAATTGATCGCCAAAAGGCATCGGCCGCATGGGCACATAAAAAGCACCGCGCATGGCGCCGTAAAACAGTTGATCGGCCGTTCCGTCCGGATGGCACGTGCGCAACACCGTTTCAATGCGCGCCAAGCCCATCCATTCACCGGGCAACGGCCCTTCGCTCCCGTCCTGCGCATAAAAACGATAGCTCGAATAAATGAGCCGCCCGTCCCGCAACGCCAACGGTTCATAATCCTGATTCGGATTGACCGTGATTTGCCGAAGGCCGGTTCCATCGGCATTCATCACGTACAACACCCGCGAACGCTCCTGATGATAATACTCCTGCCACCCGCAACGATCGGAACAAAACGCGATGCGCCCATCCGGCAGATAGCAAGGATCGACATCGTTGCAATTGCCGTCGGTCAATTGGCGCAACCCGGAACCATCGGCATTGATTTCAAACAGGTGGAATCCGTCGCGATTTTTGTTTTGGCGCATCGCAAACAAAAGGCGTTTTCCATCGAAGGAAACTTCCACTCCTTGCACTTCGCCATCGGTGAGCTGCGTGAGATTTCGCAACACTCCATTCGGTTGCGGCGGCGTGAGCGTGAACAGGTTCTCGCCGGAATGGTAGCGCGGGGTCTTGGGAAAAAAATAGGAATCCCGAAATCCAAAGGTGGCGTCGGAACGGTTTTTGGTTTTGATGAAAGCAATGGCCTCTGGACGCTTGAAACCGGAATCCGACGACAATGCGCGCCGGGGATTGCTCCGGCCATGAGAAGAGGCTGGCTCCGTTGCGAACGGCAATTGGGCTCGTTGCGCGAGGGCGGGAGCGGCCGGCAGCCATATGGGCGAAGTGCGAATCAACTCGGCATCCGCGGCGATCTCGTTCTGGATGGCCGCCAGTGCCTGGCGCGCGGCGCGCCGGACGATGAGCACGGGATCCTTTTCCGCGAGGACGCTCAGCTTTTCCGCGGCGGATTGGCAACGCATCTGGCCCAAACCGCGCGCGGCACCGTAGCGAATCAAATATTGATCGTTGTCCAAAGCCCGCCGCAATGTCGCACTCGCTTCGGTCCCGCCCAGTTGCCCGAGCGATTCCATCGCCGCGTAGGCGACGCGAAGATTGGGCATTTGCGCCGGCGCGGGCGCATGATAGCGGCGGCCCTGATCGTCCCAGGCATCTTGCAGTCGCCCAACGCCGCCGGACGATAATTCCCAAAAACCCTTGGGTTGATTGGGCAAGAGCGAGGCCAGCGCAGCGACATTTTCCGGCGAAGGAATTCGACCCAAGGCGCGCGCGGCAAAATAGCCCGTCACCTGATCGCCTCCCAGGAGCCGTTCGCGAAGGGCTTTCGCTGCGCCCGGCAAAGGATGCTGTGCCAGCGCCCAGGCACAAAGCGCTGCAGGGCGCCCTCCTTTTTCCAATCCTTGAATGAGGAAAGGCGCTGCCGCCTCTCCCCGCTCGGCCAGCAGTATGGCCTTTGCCGGATCGCGCGTGCGCATCATTTCCTCGAACAGCGCCGCCTCGTCCGCCGCGGCGACGGAACCGGTCGCACCTAAAATCAACGCCACCGTCGTCGATGCGAGGATTCTCATTGTCGTGCCTCCTGCTGCAAAATGGGGATGGTTTTCATCGTTTGTTCCGCCTCGTCACGCACCATCCAGATGGTGTCGGAGCGCGCGATTCGCTCCAACACCGACAACGATTTGGGCGAACCGATAAAGCGCAGGCCAACGACGCTGCTGTACCTGACGTCGCGAGATTGTTGCTGATCGGCCGCCAATATTTCGAGTGCCCGCCGTGCTTCATCACCGCCAATCCGCCCCAGCGCCATGCAAAGAAAGCCGCGCCAGCGCACGGTTTGGCTGTGCTCAAAATGTTTGCCCGAGGCCAGCGAGGTGGCGTCGCTGAACGGATATCCTTCGCGAATGATGCTGACCATGGCAGGCGCCGCTTCCGCCGCGCGCAACCGCCCGAGAGTCATCGCCACGTAAATGCGCGGCACGAACGCCGGGTGCTTCAGCAAGGGCAACAAACGCGCAACGAGATTGGGATCATCGGCAAGATGACTCAGCGCCGTCAGCGGTTGGGAAGTCGTGAGGCCATCGCCTCGGACGAAGCCCGGCTTCAATTCATCTCGCATGGCCACGAAAACTTTTGTCCATGCCTCCGGCGCATTCGGGCGGGGGCCATGAACGATCGGTGGCTGCATCGAATCTTCGAGTTCCTGAAGGGTTAATTCGATGAGCCAAGGCGCCTGGCCGGTGCGGCGAATCAAATTGGCCGCCACCCGTTGTATGGGCTGCGCTTCGTCATTCATAAGGTCGTCCGGCTGCCCGCGGAAAGTGACCAGCCCAAAGTTCTGAATCAAATGCGGCAGAAACGGCGCGGCATTGGTCGAATGCAGCCGGTCCAGCGCAAGCAACACCGCCAGCGTTTTCGGAAATTCCAAAAGCGCTTTTTCGGCATCGACACCGCCGATGCGTCCCAACGCCCAGGCCGCGGCGTCCAATCTTTGCCCGGCCAGGAGCGGCACGGATTTTTCGCTGCCAATCCGTTCGAGCGTTTCAGCGATGAGCGTGCGTTCCTCCGGCTGCAGCGGAGGCTGAGGAGGCTGAGGCGCTGATCTCAACAAAGCGAGCAACGGCTCTTCCGCCGCAGCGGTGGCGAAGCAGCGCAGCGCGCGCAGAATTTCACGCCGGGTTCGAGCCTGGTTGTTTTCTTTCAATTGGCCCTGCAACGCCGACAGCAGATCGCTTTCTTTTTCTGCGACACGGCTCGAGTCCCACCACCTGACCCAATCGGTTTTTGGGCCGGCCGGAAATTTTTGTGCGGTCATTCGGCAGAGCGCGAGCCAGGCGTTCTGTCGCAATTCCCACGAGGCATCATCGAGAGCCGCCATCAGGTGGGGAACGGATTGCGAAGTGCCCAAGCGGCCGAGGGCCGCAACCGTTTCAAGTCGCACCGTAGCCGACGAATCGTTCAACAATGGCCAAAGCCGCGTTTCGGACGGCCAATATTTGAGATGCGAGAGCCCTTGAATGCCTTCGATGCGAAGTTCGGGAGCAGGACTGCTCAGGCGTTGTTCAAATCGAGCGACATCAACTGTCACCACATCAGGCCACACGATCTCAGCGGAGCGCATGGGCCCTGCGCCTTCAATGCCGGTGAACAGCCAGAGCCAAATTGCGTGCCGCAACAAGCCAGGCGATGAGGTTCCCGAGCGCATCATGCCCTCAGTCCCGATGCGACGAAGGTCGATCCTGGGCCGGTTTTGGCGAAAGCGCCGATTGGCCGGTCGTCATGGCGTCCAACTCGATTTCGAACAACAATTCGTCCCGGCAAATATCGGCTTCCACCCATACGCCCGGAATATCGAGATCGTTCGTTTGACACCATTGTTCGAACAAACGCGCATCGGCCAATTGTTTGAAATAAACCGTCGATCGAGTCACATCCGCGAAACTCATGCGGCACGATTCGAGGATGGCGGCCACCACTTCCATGGTGAGCTGGATTTGTTTTCGCGGATCGCCTGGGTGAGCGCTGCGGCCGCCGGGTTCAATACTGGCCGTACCGGAAATCAACAAGCGCTCATCGCCGGGCG
>JBFMDG010000245.1:0-9567 GCA_040754135.1 Verrucomicrobiota bacterium | reverse complement strand
TGCGGCAGATGTTCGCGCGCTTCCTCCGGCAACCTCCACACGCCTTTCGAATGCACCCAAAGTCCGCCGGCAGGACTCAACGCCATCAGCACTCCCGGAACGCCTCCTCTATTTACCAGCCATTTGGCCAGGGCGAGCTTTTCATCGACGCTCGTCTTTTGCCCCAAATAAACGTGGCCCACCGGCCCCAAGGCCGTCACCGAAAAGAGCGTCTCCTCTTCCACGGAAAGGCTCTCTTCTTTTTGCGCGCGCTCGAGCCGACGGCGAGCCCGCCGGTCACCCATCCAATCCGCCCGCGACATGCGCATCGACCCGCGTGTCCGCCGCCCTTGGGGTGGAGGCGCCTGGGTCAATGCCTCGTGCATGACGCGTTCGATGCCGCCGGGAAATTCCTCGTAAAACGAACGAACCCGCTCCTGCCCATGATCGGAAAAAATCCACACCCGATACTCGCGCCGATGGGATCGTTGGGCTTCGATGTAGAGTTTTTTGATCGCGAAATCGATCCCCTTCAAACTCCAATGGGCAAAAGCCGAATCGGGCCCGCGCCGATGCGATTGTTCGTCATAACCCAAAAAATTCACATGCACGATGGGCAATCCGCGGGCCAGATCCACAGCTGCGCCGATGGTCACCAGTTCGCGGAGGCCCACGCCCACGAACAGGCGGGAAAGAATGAATTTAATTTCCTGATAGAAATTTTCCCCGGCCCAAACTCCGCGCATGACATCCCACAGCGCCAGAAAAATTTCCATGACGAGCAAGAACAGAAGGCGGAGCACGGCCGGAAAGTGCAGAAGAATGATGCTGAGCAATCCCCACCAGGAAACCGATTTGAGGAAATCGCCCGGACCGATGCTCGCCGCGCAAAAATGGCTTTCCTCGAGCGCCGCCCCGCCGGTGTAGATGTTCGACCAGGAACTGCCACCGGCGAGCAGCCCGGTGCATTGCTTTTGCAAATCGGCCTCGACCTTCTTCACCCAGTCGGGCTTGTACATGGTCGCGATCCGTTTCGTGGGCCGATCCAGAAAGCTGAAAGCCGGCACGGCACAACAAACCCCGTAAAATAATTCCGCCTGCACCGCCGGAGTTGTCGAAGGCAATCCGGAATAAAATGTCGTCAACTCGTAATGCTGCCGCTGCTGCAACGAACGCAGAAACGGAAGCCGCCCCCGCACCATGGCGCGTTCCATCTGGTCGCGCGACAGTCCATCGATCTGAATCAACAACAGCCCCGGCTCGGAACTCGGGCCCGACGCCGGCGAAAGCCGCAATCGTCGCAACGCCCATTCGCTGCGGCTGAATCGGCGGCGCCACTTTCGCACGATGTTCTCGAACAGATAAATCAAGCCCGAGCTTCTCCTTTCCTGGGCGGCGCCGATCGCGTTGTTGCATTGCAAGTCAGCCCGCTTCGTGCGCGGCATCGTCCGTTTTCGCGGCCGGTACTTCCGCCTCGCTAGTGGCGGCCGATTTCAAAGCGGTGACGACGGCGCGGGCTTTTTCCGCGATCAACCCCCATTCCACTTCAATGCGCTTCAGGAGCGCCGCCCATAAATCCTCTTTGGCTTTCTGCCGTTCAGAACGCGTTTGCTGGCGAACCGCCTCGTAATAATCAATCAGCTTCCGCGCGCAAACTTCCTTCGACCAATTCTCGGCGGTGCGCCGCGCGGCCTGGGCGCATTTCAATCGAAACCTGGTTCTGGCTTTGAACTGCTTCAAAACCTGCGTGAATTCCGCTTCGGACGCCATCTCGGGCAAAAGCCGGCCATTGATTCCATCCTCGACAATTTCCCGAGTGCCGGAGGCATTCAACGCCACGACCGGAACACCGGCGGCCATGGCTTCGGCGAGGACCAACCCTTGCGTTTCACTTTTCGAGCTGAAGACGAACGCATCCATCGCGGCGTAAGCGTTCGCGAGCTCGCGGCCGGTTTTTTCTCCGGCCAATAGCATGCGATGAGTCAGATTCAATTCCTCGAAAACCGCGCAAATGAATTCCGTTTCGGGCCCCTTGCCCACCACCAGAAACATGGAATTCCGCGTGCCTCGAAGAAACGCGGCCACGCTCCGCACGAGAAAGCGCAGATTCTTTTCCAGAGCGAGCCGTCCGACATGCCCCACCACAAAGCGATCCGCAGGAATGCCATGTTCTTGCCGAAATGCGCGGCTGTCCCCGCCGGAAAAAAGCCCGAGATCAATTCCGGTGGGAATCACCGCGAGGGGCGCGTGCACCCCGCGTTCGCGGAGGAGCTGCGCGATGCTTTCGCTCGGCGCAATGACAGCGTCGCAGAGGTTCGCATACTGCGTGGACAATTCGATCGTGAATTGTTTCAGCGCCGGCGAATCGAGCGGCACGTAATGGGTGTATTCCTCGTATCGCGTGTGATGAGTGAATACGATCGGCACATGTTTGGTCGCGGCAATGCGCAGCGCCGTGTCGCCGAGCAAATACGGATGATGCGAGTGGACGATTTGCGCCGGAAAATCTTCGATCGTGCCGTTCAACAATGCCGTCATGGGCAATTGCACGGAAAAATCACTGCCATTGAATTGCTGAATTGCCGGAATGCGCACCAGATCCAGTTCCGGCACCGTGGGATCCAACCCCGGAAACGTGGGCGCCACCACCAGAACGCGATGGCCGGCCCCGCGGAATTCCTCGGTAAACGTCTGCACCGATCGCGCCACACCTCCCACGTGCGGCGAATAGGTATTCGTGATCATGCAGACATTCATCGAGCCACCTCCAGCAAAGCCATGTTTGGTTGTCGCGCCGCGATCAACCGCCCGGGCAATCGATATTCCAATTCCGGCGCGGCACCGCGCCAGTCGCCTTCCACCTCGACCAGGAAAAGATCTTTTGGTTCGGGAAAAATGCGCACCGAAACTCTCCCGAACGCCGTCCAACAATTCTCGAGCGCGATCATCTGCCCGGCCTCGAGCCAGCGCGGAAAAATTCCGCTGCCGATGATCAGCCGATTGCCTTCCTCGCGCACAAAAAGATTGCGCATCATCATGACCCATTCTGCGGCTGCCCAGACATGCTGGCCGTCCCCCATGCAACCCCCGCGCGTTTGCGGATGGATGGCCTCAGGCCATTGCCCCGTGGGACTGGCCAGCGCCGCGACCGCGTCCATCAATGCCAAAGCCCGGGCATCCCCGGCGCGGAGCAGCACCTGCGCGATGTGCAACGTCAAATAGGCATTGATGCCGCTGTGAATCATGTTCTGAAAAAAACCGCCGGCGAAAAAGCTGTGGTTCATCAAAAACTCGACCGTTTTCATTAAACGCACCTCGCCCGCTGGAAAAAGTTGCAATGGGTAATCGGCTACCAACGACCCGATCGCGCCCGAGTCCAGCCGGCGATGCGGTGAGGCCGAAATGGCGCCGCGCGCCTGCCGGTCGGGAATGTGTTTGAACGAAGCCACCACCGTTTCAAAATACTCGTCGGCCGCATCGGATAAGCGCCGGCTGATTTGCGGTTTCGAGTTTTTCAACATGGCCGCGGCAGCGCGCAAACCGGCCACACCCCAGAAATTGTCCCAGTAATAATGATCGTTCGGACCGAGGTGTTCGGCGCTGAAACCCGCGGGCAAAAGCCCGGCGTGCACTTCCGGCAAATTTTTCGGGAGCCGCTTTTCGAGTATCCAACGCGCACCGCGCTCGACGGCCTCGAACATTCGAGCATCGAGCGCCTGACCGGTCCAGGAGGAGTAACGATGCATAATCCAGAGCGCTTCCCCGTTCGAATCCCACTCCCCTTCTTGCGAAAGAAAATAGCCGGCATGGGTTTGCCGAGAAGGGAATTGTTCCAAAGCCCGCCGCACACGTTCCACCGCGCCCATGGCCAGCAACGCGTTCAAGATGAAGGCCGCATCGCGAAACCAAAATCGCTTGTAAGTATATGGACCAGGAAACACTTCGCCCGGGCTGAAAAGAACGAGGGTGCTGACCGCCTGCTCGAAAAGGCGTTGCGACGTGGCGTCAGGCAATTGCACCCGCGCATAGTTCGTAATTTCATCGGCCCATTTCGGCAGCAGCGTCGATAGCGTCTTCGGCGCGCGCGTCAGTTCGTCGATGATCGGCACACGCAATCGCAACGGCGCGCCGTTCAACTCTGCCAGAGAGAACACGGCCGCGGCTGAAGCCATGGAAACCGGACATTCCACACGCGTCGCGGAGGAGGCTTGAGCGAGTTGATGAACCACATCCCCTTCCTTATAACAGGAGAAGAGATTGCGAACCGGGCGCCGATCAAATCGAACGCGCGCCTGGCCGTTCACGATCCAACCCTGCGACGATTCATCCAGAGTGATGCTTTCGATGAAGCTGATGCCTTCTGGATTATAAGGCCGCAATGCCACCACAAGTTCGCAGCGATCCGAAGCGCGCGCAGAAACCGCAATGGTGCAAACCGGCGATTGCCCTTCGATTTCGAGCGCCACGTCCATCCGCAAAGACCAGCCGCCTTCCTCGATTTGCGTCATCACCCGGCACCCGTCACCGGTTTCGAGCTGTTGCTCGGCGCTTTCAAGTTTGGAGGGCAACAAAATGCGGTTTGGCGCAAACAGCCAGAAATCCAACGACCACCCATCGTAGAGTGGCGTGACCAGCCCACGCGGATCGACGATCGGGTAGTAAGGCAGATCCGGGAGGCCGACGGCGGTCCAATTGCGATGGGTGAGGTTGATATGGCTGAATGAAAACGCTCGGGGAATGAACGAAGGATCGGCCGGATTGAACTGGCGTTCCACCCAATAGGGCCAAACCCAATCCAGATTGTTCTGAATGGCTTTGGTATTCACCAGACCGCGCGCATGAAAGAGCACTCCCGCGCGCAAAAGCTCGATCGGTTCAGAGACTTCCGACGGTCTGGAGAATTGCCGCAGGCGCGCCAGAAGCTGGATAGGATCGAGGAAGCCATAAGCGCGCGCGATCCTTGTGACCAATCTTCTCCAGGGCAACCAACGTACGATTTTCATGCGGCGGACGCCGGGTGAATGAGTCGCGACTTGATTTGCTTCCGCTGACTCACCGCTTCCAGCGCCGAAAAGAATTTCGGAGCCGCCTCCTTTTTTTCAATCAGGGCAGGCCCTTAAAATCCGCGCACCGAACCCCGCGGTCGAGTGCGGGACAAAATCAGAGATAAGGCGGGGGTTGATTAGGACGACGGCCTGGCGAGCGCCCCTCCGGCCGCGGCGTCTCGAATGCAATGCCTCCCGGAATCCAACCCAAACACCACGATCGCCGGAGGTGCAAAAACTTTCGGCAGCGGGCCGGCTCCCCGAGAAATTGCTCTACTTTACAAAGCGCTTTCGTTATCTCTCCGGCTCACTGACGTGCGATGAACAAGCTTCCCATTTCCGTTTGCATGATCGCCGGCGCCGAAGGGCATCGCATCGCTCGCGCTCTGGCCAGTGTGGCCGAATGGACCGAAGAAATCATCGTGGTCCTCAATGAGGAGGTGACGGACAACACCGAATCCGTGGCGCGCGAGTTTGGCGCCAAAGTATTTCGCGAGCCTTGGAAAGGGCATGTGGCGCAAAAGAATTCCGCGGCCGCCAAAGCTTCAAAGCCATGGATCCTTGGGCTCGATTGTGACGAGGTGGTGTCGGAACCGTTGCGAGCCGAGATTCAGCGCGCGATCAACGATTCGAGGCTCGATGAGGCAGTGGCTGGATTTAGTTTTCCGCGCTGCTCGCAATGTTTTGGCCGTTGGATTCGCCATGGGGATTGGTATCCCGACCGCAGTTTCCGGCTATGGAAAAAAGGGCGGGCGCAATGGGGTGGAATTGACCCGCACGACAAGCTTATTCCGGACGGTGCGGTTCTGAAACTGCGATCGGATCTATTGCATTACACGGTGGAGGGGATCGATCAGCACATTTTGAAAAACCTTCGTTACAGCCAGGATTTCTGCCGGCATGTCATGACTGCCGGAAAAGACGTTGGCTGGTTGGATCTCGTGGTACGGCCGCCCTGGCGATTTTTCCGCGGTTATGTGTTGCGGCTCGGCTTTCTGGATGGCTGGCCGGGATTTTACATTGCGTGGATGACGGCCATTCAAACCTTTCTGCGTTACGCGAAAGTCATGGAAACGTGCGGTGCGCAACAGGCGAAGGAGATGGAGGAACTCGCCAGGAACAAAGCGCAAGGAGCGTAGGGAACGGCCTGTCAGCAGCGCTACGAAAAAGGGGGCCATTAATGGCTGGAGGTTGGAATTCACTTTGCCCGCTGAGCCTGCCCGGTGGCCTTTTGTCCTTCAGGTGTTCCCTGAAACTGCTTTTCGTGTTCACACCCGGGCAAATCCCGCGTTAGGATGGGTCATGCGGATCGTCAATTTGAATCCGGACAGGAACATCGGGGCGAGCGCGTGGTTCGTCGATTTCGAGGGGCACGGATTATTGATGGACGCGGGCACTCATCCCAAGCTCGAAGGTCGAGCCAGTCTGCCGTTGTACGATCTCATCAAGAATGAAACGGTGGAGGCGCTGGCCATCACCCATTGTCATCATGATCACGTGGGGTCGTTGCCTGTGGCGCTGCGATACTTTCCAAAGGCTCACGTGCTGATGACTGAGCTGAGTTATTTCCTGGTCGAGCGCGTGTTGCACAATTCCGTGAATGTGATGGTGCGGCAGCGGGATGAGTTGGGCATTCGCGAATACCCGCTCTACACGCACAATGAGGTGGATGAAATTGCCTATTTGTTTCAAGGGTTCAAATACAACCGTGAGATTGCCTGGGCCGCATTCCAGAAGACGCGCGCGGGGCTGCCCTCGCCGACGCTCGAGTTTTTCGATGCCGGCCACGCCCTGGGTTCGGCCGGAATCATGGTGCGCGGTCAGAAGCGGACGTTGTTTTATACGGGGGATGTTTGTTTTCAGGATCAAACCATTTTGAAGAGCGCGCGGTTCGAGGATGTGAAAGCCGATGTGCTGATCATGGAAACGACGCGCGGCAATCGCGAGGTGCCCGCCGGATTCACGCGTGAAGGCGAAGCCGAAAGGCTGGCGCAAGGCATCCAGCGTGTGCTGGAACGGAACGGATGCATTTTGATTCCGGTTTTTGCCTTGGGCCGCACCCAGGAAATTCTCGCGCAACTCGCCTTGCTCATGATCTCGGGAAAACTGCGCCGACAACCCATTTACATCGGAGGATTAGGACGGGTGTTCACGGAAATTTACGATCTGGAGGCGCACCGCGCACATCGGCAGCATACGAATCTGAAACTGACCGAAGCACTGGATTTGATTGTCCTCGATCAGGGGCAGCTCCAAAAAATGCGTCTGACGGGCGGACGCATTTTTGTGCTGACGGCAGGAATGATGAGCGAGAAGACGGCGGCGCATGATCTGGCGTTGCGCATGGTTGGAGATGAGAAGCAGGCCATCTTTTTTGTTGGATACGCCGATCCGGATACTCCCGGAGGGCGGTTGAAAGCGGCCAAGGCGGGAGAGACGTTCGTTTTCAGCCCGAGCGGCGGCGAAGTGACGAAGCGTTGCGAAGTGGATGATTTTGACCTGACGGCTCATGCGAATCGGGATGAGCTTCTGGATTTTGTGGGGCAGGTTTCTCCGCAAAGCGTGCTGCTGGGGCATGGCGAGGACGATTCGCGCCGATGGTTCGAGGAGCAGATTCGCGAGCGCTACCCGAAAATAAAAGTGATTCAGCCCGGACCGGGAGGGGCCGTCGAGGTGTGAACCGGGAGGCGGGTTGGGGGGGCGGCTCTGTGCCGTTCAACGCACAGTTGACTTAAAATTTCATTCTCACTAGTTTCCGCATTGGACCCGAACAGAAACGATTTATGCAAAAACCAGACTGGACACCACAGGTTCATTCTCCTCCCGAGGGTAAGAACTCCGCATTCACGCTTATCGAGCTCCTCGTCGTGATTGCGATCATCGCGATTTTAGCGAGTCTCTTGCTTCCGGCACTTTCCAAAGCGAAGGACAAGGCGCAAATGACTACCGATCTCAACAATGTTCGGCAGATCGCCATCGCCAGCCAATTGTACTCCTCCGAAAGCGACGATAAGCTGGCGCATCCAGGTTGGGGAAGCGATCTGACTGGCCCGGACTGTTGGGCTTACCTGACCTCGAACGGCGGACGTGTGCCGGTCGCGCAGCAGGCGCCCGGCAGCTGCGCCGGTGTCGATGAAAAGAGTCCCCGGTTCCAAGTGCAATACGAGTTTTTCAAAGCCGCTCCCATCGGCAAGTTTTTGAAAGATGTCAAAGTCGCCTGGTGCCCCAAGGACGTTTCCACCCGGAACTCGACCGGCCTCCAAAAACAAAACTGGATGGCGCGTCCTGTGAAAGTCACTTCTTATTGTTGGAACGGAGTCATCGGCAGTTATGTCGGACCAAAATCGAGCCAAGCCATGCGCGACCGTGGATTGACCTACAAGGTCTCGGATTTCCTGCCCACCGACTGGCAGTTCTGGGAACAAAACGAGATTTCGCCTCCAGGCGCGCCTCCCGGTTTCATGTTTAACGATGCCGGCAACAATCCCGAAACAGCGGGTGAAGTGCTTTCGCTGCGCCACTCTGGCAACAATCGTTGGACGCAAGATGTGGGGGCAGGACGGCTTTCCCAACGGAATCTTTCCGGTGGGGCAGTGGTCGGTCTTTTTGGCGGCTCAGGCCAATTTGTGAAGTGGCAGAAGGCCTGGGATCTGATCAATCGCCGAGTGGCTGCTCCCAACGATTTGCTTTGCGGCCCGCCCTACAGATAAACGCTGGGATCGATTTCAATGAAGACCGAAATTCTGGTGCTTTCAGCCGTCGTGCTTCTGCTCGGAGCGTGTAAGAAAAAAGAAGCGGAAGAAGCTCCGGCGGCTGCTGAGGAGGCGCCCGCCACTGAGCCCGGCGCCGCCGCGCCGCAGGCGCAACCACAAGCAGAGCAACCCGCCCAGGAAAAACTCGCAGGCGCGTCTTCCGTGCGCCAGGATCTCAAGTCGAAAAATTATTCGCGTGCGGTCGAGCGATTGTTGCTCTTGCGCAGCAATGCCCTCTCGGATGAGCAGTGGATAGAATATCGCGAACTGAACGCCGAAGTCGGCCAGGTGCTTGCCGCGGCCGCTGCCACCGACCAAAACGCCGCCGCCGCTTTGCGAGCTTATCGCGTGGCGATGTTTGGCCGCTAATAATCGGGTCGCTTCCGAACTGGGCTCATTCCCGCAGCCGGACTGGCCGGTTGTCTCGCAACTCCAGCCATTGATCGAATACTTCTTTCTGCCTGGCCAAATCTTTAGGCCAAACGAGCAGGGCGCGCGATTGCGCCTCGGGTAAATCGAACGTTCCTCCTTTTGCGGACCAGCGTTCCCAGACCTGATCGCGCGCGGCTTCTCGCACCCGCGGATCGATCGCAAAATCGTAATTCTCTCCCGCGCTCGCGCCGTTCTGTTTCAACGATCTTTCCGCCACCAGCCGAACTGCCGCATAAGGATCATCCAACAATTGACCTAAAATGGGAGTGACCCAATGATCGCCGGAAATATAGAGGGCCGGACGCCATCCGAAATGCCACGCGGCCAAAACCCGCTGGCCCGCGTCACCGGTCAGTCCT
>JBFMDG010000244.1:0-9633 GCA_040754135.1 Verrucomicrobiota bacterium | reverse complement strand
ACTTTCAACGGGACGGTGCAGAACATCCCCTCGAAACCTGAACGGGCCCTCTCTCTTCCTCAGAGAGAGGGCACGGAGGGGCGGCAAGTCTGCACGCGCCGGCGCACGCGCAACGTAATTCTGGCCCGGAGCATCTCTGTGCAATGCCACTTTCCGCGCGCTGATTTCACGGGGCGCGCCATGCGTGTGGATTGGGCGGAGACCACCCGGTTTGAAGCCGAATTGAAAAGGAGAATCGAATGAATCGCTCCATCGCCATCATCGGCGGCGGGATCACGGGATTGACGGCCGCTTATCGGCTCACGCAACGAGGATTGCCGGTGACGCTTTACGAGGGGTCAGGCCGCACGGGCGGCGTGATTCAATCGGTGCGTCGGGACGGTTACCTGGCCGAGTGCGGCCCGAATTCGATTCTGGAAACGTCGCCGAAGATCACTCAGTTGGTGCGCGACCTTGGCCTCGAGAAACGCCGGCTTGAATCCAATCCGAGCGCCAAAAACCGCTACCTGGTTTGTCACGGACAACTGGTCAACATGCCCGCCTCGCTGGGCGGCTTCCTGGCCACGCCGCTTTTTTCATGGCAGGCGAAACTGCGGCTTTTCGCGGAGCCGTTTATTGGCCGCGCTCCCGCGAATGCCGAGGAAAGCGTCGCCGAATTTGTGGAACGACGGCTTGGGTCCGAGTTTCTTGAACGGGCCATCGACGCGCTGGTGGGTGGCATTTACGCGGGCGATCCGAAAGCGCTCTCGGTGGTGCACGGATTTCCAAAGCTGCATGCCTTGGAACAAAAGTATGGCTCGTTGATTCGCGGACAAATCTTTGGCGCCGCCGAACGCCGCCGCCGCGCTGAAGTCTCGAAACAAAACGCACCTAAATTCTCTTTCGACGAAGGCTTGCAAGTGCTGACCGACGCGTTGACGGGGCAACTCGGATCGGCCGTGCAGTGGAATGCCCGCGTGCAACGGCTGACTCAGACGCCGCAGCATTGGCGCGTGGGAGGACTTCGCGATGGCGAGTTGTTTGAAGCGGAGCATGCCGCCGTTTTATTTGCTGCGCCCCCGCATCGTTTGCCGGAATTGAACCTGTTGAATCAGGATCGCGTGAATTGGCGACCGCTCGCGCAAATTCATTATCCGCCAGTGGCGAGTGTCGTGCTCGGCTTCCGCCGTCAGGATGTGCCGCATCCGCTCGATGGATTTGGGATGCTCATTCCGAAGCGCGAAGGTTTTTCAATCCTCGGAACGATCTTTTCGTCGTCGCTTTTTCCGAATCGCGCTCCGGCGGGGCATGTGACCTTGACGAGTTATCTGGGAGGCGCGCGCTGTCCGGAACTGGCGTTGCGTCCGGAAAATGAGTTGATCGCAAGAACGGTGAAAGATTTGCAGACGTTGCTGCGTATTGAGGGGCAACCGACCTTTGAACACATGACTCTGTTTGCCAAAGCAATCCCGCAATACGAAATCGGTTACGGCCGTTTCAAAAATCTCATGGGGGATCTCGAATCAGCCGCACCGGGCCTGTTTCTGGCCGGACATTTTCGCGATGGCATTTCGCTTGGAGATTCGTTGCTCTCCGGCGATGCCGTGGCGGCGCGGATCGAATCGCATCTCGCCAGCAACAACGCCAGCTCCTTTACCCCAGCTCCCTCGCTCGCATGAATCAACCTGGAGTCTTATTGATCAATTTGGGCTCGCCCGATTCACCCTCGGTGCGCGATGTCCGAAAGTACCTGCGCGAATTCCTCATGGACGGGCGCGTCATGGATCTTCCTTATGCCGGAAGATTTATCCTGGTGCATGGCATGATCCTGCCTTTCCGGCCGAAACAATCGGCTGAAGCCTATGCTTCGATCTGGAGTGAAAATGGTTCACCGCTCATCATGACCAGCCGGCGCGTGCAGCGGTTGTTGCAACAACGAATGACCCTGCCGGTGGAATTGGCCATGCGTTACCAAAACCCTTCCATCGAGAAAGCCATTGGCCAATTGAACGCCCGCGGAGTGGATGAACTCCTGGTCATACCGCTCTTCCCGCATTATGCCATGTCGAGCTTCGAGACCGCCGCCGAGCGCGCCAAGGAAGTCGCCCGCAAGCTCGCCCCCGAAATGACCGTGCGAATTGTCTCTCCATACTACAACGACCCCGCCTACATCCGTGCTTTGGTCCAAAGCGCGCAGGATTTCTTGGCGGAACCTTACGACCATCTGTTGTTCAGTTTTCATGGAATTCCCGAACGCCACTTGCGGAAGAGCGACCCGACCGGGTGCCATTGCTTGCAGGTGGAGAATTGCTGCGCCATTCCCAGTCCGGCCCACGCCACCTGTTATCGCGCTCAATGTTTTCGCACCGTGGAAGCGTTCGTCAAAGAAGCCGGCGTGACAAAGTATTCGATCGCCTTTCAATCACGGCTCGGGCGTGACCCGTGGTTGCAGCCGTACACCGACCAGGAGATTTTGCGGCTCGGGCGCGATGGTGTGAAGAAACTGCTCGTCATTTGTCCGGCCTTCGTCTCGGACTGTCTCGAGACTATCGAGGAGATCGGAATGCGCGGCCGCGAAAGTTTCCATGAAGCCAGCGGGGGCGAACTGAAACTCATCCCTTGTCTAAACGATCACCCACTCTGGATCGACGCACTCGAAGGAATGGTGGCCCGCTATTTTCCCATCCAGCAAACGCGCCCGGCGGAAGTGGACCGTCGCCCAGTGGCGGCGACTGTTTCCTGAACGCCCGCTTCGCGGAGGGCGACCTTGTGAAAAGCAACCGGAGAGCGCGCCGCCATCTCCAATTCAAAATCGCCAGCGGAACAAACTCAGATCGTGCCGGGATTTGCCGTGCGTGAGCAGGTCAGACACCGCTTCGCCAATCGCACTCGAGAATTTAAAGCCGTGTCCGGAACAAGGGCTGACGACAAGCACATTGCGGTGGTCGGGATGGAAATCGATGAGGAAATGCTCGTCGGGCGTGTTGGTGTATAGGCACACCGCCGATTCGCGAAGGCGCCCGTTGGCTTCTGGAAAAATGCGCTCGACGATTTCCCGCATCGGCTCGATATCCGCCTCGCTCACTTCTCTCGGCACCGCGTTCGGATCCACAATCAGCCCTTCGTGATGCCGCGCAATTTTGAATCCTTGGCCGAGATCGGGAAAGCCATAGAAAAACCGATGCGGCTCGTGTTCGCCGATGAAAATGGGGCAGCGATCGGGTCCTAACCGGTCGCCTTTCGTTTCGAGCCAAAACATCACCTGGCGTTCTACTTTGAAGGGCAGGCGCAGCTCCGGCAGCAACGATTGCACCCATGCGCCTACGCTGAACACGAGCTGGCCCGCTTCGAATTCATTGGCGGCGGTCACCACACGCACGCGTCCGTTGTTCGCCTGCCATTGCACGATCGGTTCGTTGACATGAATGGCCGCGCCGAGTTGTCGCGCCAGTGTGAGATGCGTTTCGACGCAGAGCTCGGGATAAAGAACGCCAGCGCGCGGTTCGAACACGGCCACCATATCCTCGGGCACGTGCATTGCCGGAAAACGGCGCCGCACTTCTGCGGCGCTCAGGTATTCCCACGCGAGGCGATGTTCGATCGCGCTTCGTTTTGCGCCCGAGACAACCACGCCGTCCGGGGGACCGATCATCACGCCGCCGGTTTGCAGAAAAAGTTTCTGGTTCGCGAGCTGTTCGAGATCGGCCCAGAGTTCATAGGCGCGCTGCACCAGCGGCACGTAACTCGGATGCTCGAAGTAGGCTTCGCGGATGATGCGCGTCTGGCCGTGCGTGGATCCTTGGGTGTGCGGCGGAGAAAATCGGTCGAGCCCCAGAACGCGCAAACCGCTTCGCGCGAGGTGAAACACCGCGGCGCTGCCCATCGCGCCCAAACCGCAGACAATGACATCAAAAGGTGCCGTGGTCATTCAACGCAAAGAGGAAATCTGCAAAACAGCAATCGGCGCACTCAATCCAGGCGGCTTGAAGTCCTCGCCGCCAGATTCAAAATGTCCGAATTATTCGGGCTCGGTAAGGCGTTGATCGGCTGGCTGTAGGGAATCCGGGTTCGCGCGTCCCGCCATTGCATCAGTTCGGCATGGCCATCTGCGAAATTCAGCGCACCGGCGCCCAGATGATAATAAGCCGGAAAATCGATCCACCGCGTGGAAGGCGGACTGAGCGGCATTTCAAACGCAAAAAATCCGTCATTAATGCTCATGGGATGCTCTTCGATCATGACCCAGGTCCGCGACGGCGATGGATCGGTCAGGTCGGCCATGTTGCGATAAATGCGATGGGGAGGCGAACGCACCCAGATGGCGTTGACGCTTTCGACGCCGACGGCTGCGCTCATGCTGTAACTGCGGACTCGGTTGTAGGTGGCGCCTCCGATGACGATCGAAGTGAAATCTTCCGGGCATTTATACAGTTCTGCCTTGCGTGAATAAGGACCGAGCAAAGCGTAACGGCCATCGACCAGATAAAGCGTGTTGGTGTTATCGCGCGAACTAGCCAGGTCGAGCCAGCCGCGGACCCAGTTGGGACGTTGCGAGACGTCTGGCGCATTAAGGGCGAAATTGCCTTTAAAATCATCGGCGTACATCAACCAGGCTTGGCTCAACTGTCGAAGGTTGTTCAGGCAGGTGACGGTTCGAGCCGCGGTATCGCCTTTGGCGCGGCTGCTCACGCCCAATGCGCTGAGCAACGCCAACGTGGCCAGGCAGACAATGAGATCCAACCGTGTAAAGGCGGCGCGGTTTGCATATTTCCGCCGAGGCCCGTCGCTTGAAGCAGTTTCCATCTTGTATCGGAATTTGCATTAGTGTCTAACCTATCCCTGTCAAAGGACAAGCTTTGACTTTCATGAACGACATCTTACGGCTTTTTTGGTTCTCCTTACTCACTCTCCAAGCCACGCCCGCGATCCTGGCGCAGATTGAAACAGTGACTTCGCCGGCGCCAGGGCTTGGTTCAGCGACGGGCCAGGGCCATTCGTTCGATGCCTCGTTCAGCGCCGACGGCCGATGGGCGGCCTTCACCAGCCTCGCCAGCGGTTTGGTAGCAATTGATGAGAATAATGCCTCGGATGTTTTTTTGCGCGATTTGCAAACCGGCTCGGTGATTCTGGTCAGCACGAATCGGTTCGGCACCGGCAGCGCCAATGGCCATTCAAGTTCTCCCCTTCTCTCGGCAAATGGCCGCTGGACTTTGTTCCAAAGCCACGCCACCAACCTCACATCACTGCTGCCGGTCCGTTTGCCAAACCTCTTTCTCCGCGACAATGTCACCGGCGAAATCAGCCAAGTGGATCGTTCCGCGCAGAACCAGGCCCCATTCGGACGTGTGTCAGGCCGCGAGCAATTCAGTGCCGATGGAAACCTGATCGTGTTCGCCAGCGATGCGCCGAGTCTCGTGTCGGGCTTTGCCGATGCCAACGGCGCCCGGGATGTTTTCGTGAGGGACGTGGCGGCGAACAAAGCCATTTTGATCAGCAAACATCGGACGGCAAACACGACGGCCACGGGCGATTCGCATTTGCCGGTGATGACGCCCGACGGAACGCAAGTCGCCTTTGCGAGCAACGCGACGAATCTGACCACCGGAGTCACGGGGCAGCGTTGGGAGGTGTATCTCCGGCAAATCCCCAGCGCGAAAACAATTTGGGTCAGCTCGAATGCCGCGTCTTTCAAAATCCTCCTGACCACGATGGCCAATCGCCTTTCTGTCGGCAACATTGGCCTGAGCGACGATGGCCGTTTCGTCAGCTACAAAATGGCACTCGGCCCGCGCGCTATCATTCTCCGGACGGAATTGCCTTCGCTCCAAACCGTACTTGTCACAAGCAACGCCCTCGGGCAATCGGTGCCCATCAGCGATCCAACCGGCCCGGTGATGAGCAGGGATGGGCGTTTTCTTTTGTTCGAGGCCAAAACCAACGGAACAACTTCGAGCGGCTTCAGCGCCGCGTTGAGTGTGATTTATCTCTGGGATGGAAATACCAAAACCACCCGCCTGATCAGCCAGCCCGCCGATGGCAAGCCTTGGCCCGACGGACCTTCGACCATGCCGGATTTATCCGCCAATGCCCGGTATGCGGCTTTTGTCAGCACGGCGCGAAATCTTGTTGCCGGTGTGGAAACGTTTTCGGCGAATGTTTATCTGCATGATTTGCTCGATGGGACCACCGTGCTGGTGAGCCGCGCACACGATGGAAGCGCGACTTACGGCAATGAGTGGGCTGCTCCCACTTTCAGCGCTTCTCCAGGGATTTTGCATTTCCAATCGTTGTTTCCGTCTCTTGTCGAAAATGACCGAAACCAGGCGCTCGATCTCTTCGCTTATCACGTGGCGTCTGAGGCCTTGTCCCTAATCTCCGGGCGCGATGGAACCATCGAAGCGGAAACCGCCCAGGAAGCGAGCAACCTGGATCGTGGCGCAATCAATCGATCCGGCGATCGCATCGTGTTTACCAGCACCGCGAGCGATCACGTCGCGGAAGACGAGAATTTTGTCGCCGACGTTTTTGTGCGCGATTTGGGAACGCGCCATACCTCGATCGTCAGCGTGAAAGCGGACGGAGCGGGCAGTGGCAACAGTTTTTCCATCCAGCCCGTGATCAGTCTCGATGGAAACGCGATCGCGTTTGCCAGCCGCGCGGGCGACCTCGTCTCCGGTGACGGCAACAACCGGACGGACATTTTTCTACGGGATTTACGACAGGCCACAACCGTGCTGGCCAGTCGCAGCCTGAACCCCGTGGATGGCGCGTCAGCGAATTCCTCCGCCCCATCCATCAGCGCAGACGGCCGGCGCGTCGCATTTCAGAGCAGCGCCAATAATCTGGTGGCAAGCGATTCGAATGGGAAATCGGACGTTTTTGTCTTTGATGCTCAAGCGGACGCGGTGCGACTCGTCAGCATCAATTCCATCGGCACGGGCACTGGCTCCGATGCATCGAGCAATCCGCAGATTTCCCCGGACGGCCGATGGGTGGTGTTTCAGAGCAGCGCTCCCAATCTGGTCTCGCCTGAGGTCACAGCAGGATTCAATCGCATCTACGTTCGCGATCTGGAGACCGCCAAAACCCGGCTGCTCAACGTGGGCAGCGCCATCATCGTCGGTGCGACTCATCCCAGAGAATTTGCCATCGCCACCGGCAATCGATTTGTGGTTTTCACCGGAGGAAACCGGGGCAGCTTTTTCCGGCACGATCTGCTTTTGAATGTGAATGCACTTGTGCACACGAATGCCGCCGCAGCCGTCATCAGCGACGACGGGCGGTGGATTGCCATCGAAGAGTTGAGTGCGTCCAGTCCGGTGCAGGTCAGCGTGATCGACATGAATTCGGGAACGTTGCTCCGGGCCAGTGTCAACAATGCGGGCGCCTCCGGGAACAATGCTTCCTTCAGTCCAAGCCTCAGTCCCAATGGGCGCTACGTCGCTTTCATGAGCCGGGCGAACAATCTCGTGGCCAACGACACGAACGGCGTGACCGACGTGTTTTTGCGCGATGTGGTGAGCGGAACGACGCTGCGCTTGAGCGCTCCTTCGAGCGGTGAGAACGCGAACCAGATTTCCAGCCGCCCGCAATTTTCTGTCGACGGCCGAGTCATTGTGTTTCAGAGCTTCGCCTCAAACCTGGCGGAAAAAGATTTCAACGGGACGCGCGATTTGTTTGTCGTGCGACTGGCCGCCGGCGACTCCGATAACGACGAATTGCCAGATGATTGGGAGATGAACTTTTTCGGGAACCTGAATGAAACGGGCAGCCGGGATGTTGATGAGGACGGATTTTCTAATCTCGACGAGTTCAAGGCCGGCACCAATCCAACGAACAACACCTCGTTGCTGCGCGTGATCACCCTGACCTCGGCAACGACTGGCCGTGTGACGCTGCTCTGGAGCGCTGTGCCGGGCAGACGTTACCGTGTCGAATTCACGAATGCGCTGGACGGCTCGAATTGGACCGCGCTCGGCGAGGCATCGGCATTGCGCCTGAAGTGATGGAGCACATTTTCGAGCCGTTTTTTACGACGAAGGAAGTCGGCAAAGGCACCGGGCTCGGATTATCGACGGTGAGCAGCATTGTGAGAAGTCACGATGGATTTATGGATGTGCAAAGCGAACTGGGCCGAGGCACGACTTTCAGCGTGTATCTGCCGCAGGCCCATGTCATTGATGATCATGCGCCGTTTTCCGCGCGCGAGCTTTTCCCTGTTGGCAATGGCGAATTGATTCTCATCGTGGACGATGAACAAACCATCGTGGACATGGTGAAATCGACCCTCGTCAATCACGGCTACCGAGTTTTGACTGCCATGCACGGGGGCGAAGCGATTTCCATTTGTTCGCAACAAAACCAGGATATCGCCGTGGCCATTGTCGATTCGATGATGCCGATCATGGACGGACCGACCACTATTCGTGTCATGAGGAAATTGCGCCCGGAAATCCGGTTCATTGTCATCAGCGGTTTCATGGGGGCGGAAACGATGGCCCAGCATCGCGAACTCAAGGGGCTGACACTCCTGCCCAAGCCCTTCGACGTGGAAAAGCTCCTTCAATCGGTCAAGCACGTGTTGCGCGAATTGGATTCGGCGCGATAAACCCCGCCGCCTGGGCGATCGAGTCAGTTGCAATCGTCTGCTTCCGGGCGGAGAATATTTCAGTAGTCAAAACAAGGAACTCAAATCAACCATGCAAAATCGAGCCAGCTTAATTGCCGCACAAAATCGCAAAAGTCGTGTCAATGTCATTTGCCCCGCCTGTGGCATGTCGCTGAACAAAGGACTGGGATCGGGATTCGTGCAGGATGGGGAAACGTTTTGTTGCCGTGGTTGTGCCGAGGGCACCGGCTGCACCTGTCTGAGCACCCCCGCTGCGAAGCGCAAGGCCTTCAACCGCCCCGGCAGCCTCGGCCACCGCAACCCCGAGAACACGTTTCGCGATCGGAATCAAAACCGCGAGTTGGACACTTCCGGACGCCGCATCGGAGAGCGGCATCCCACCGAAAAAGCTCCGCGCCCGCAGCAGAATCGTGGCGAAAGAATGGCTGGCGGCGCCAAACGGCCCCGCAGCCAAAGCGAAGAAAGGCCATCCACCCGCACGCAAGCTCGAGGGCAAAGCGAACTTCGGGGGCGCATGAACAAAAGGCGATTGCGCACCGGCGAAGTGGATCGCGTGGCCAACACAGGAACCAAAAGCGTTTAACCCGCTCGATCCTGAATGGTTCACGGCCACCATTCAAGCAAGCGCAAGCAAGCCACTGCGATGCGTGCCCGTGACACCAAGCGCAGAGTGTCCGAGTGTCCGAGCGCAGAGTTGCCTTTTTGCGGTGAACACAGTAGCGATGAGGCATGCTCATCGTTCTTGTGCAGGTTCACGTGAAACCGGAATGCGTGGATGCATTCCGCGATGCCACCCTGGCCAACGCCCGCGCCAGTTCGCAGGAGCCCGGCATTGCACGATTCGATGTTTTGCAACAGGCGGATGATCCTGCCCGCTTCACACTCGTGGAAGTTTATCGCCATCCCGACGCCCCGGCGCGGCACAAAGAGACTCCGCATTACGCGGCATGGCGCGATGCCGTGGCGCCGATGATGGCGGCGCCGCGTTCGAGCACGAAATACTCAAACGTTTTCCCCGATGACTC
>JBFMDG010000243.1:0-9643 GCA_040754135.1 Verrucomicrobiota bacterium | reverse complement strand
TCGATGATGATCGCGGGCAATAACTCACGGATAAGGGCACTGGCTTCCGTGATTTTCGCCGCCAACACTTCCGGCGGCATGGCCAGCAACTGGCCGAAGTCCGTGACCAGGATGCCGGGAATTCCGGCCGAAGCATTGCCGAGAGCGCGGTCGGTGATGAACTCACGCGTGATGACCCTGGCGTCCTCGACCTCCGAAAGGACTCCGTTGCCATCCCAGTCCAACAGAACCAGCGACAGCCGTTGGTCATGGTCGGCTTGCAAGTCGGCGGCCACGCTGTCCAAAACGGATTCGAAAAGTTGCTGGCCGGTGGCCAGAGCATGCGCGGACAATTTTTCGAAGAAGACACCCAACCCCACCACGGGAGCCTCGCCCACCCCTTTGTAATCCAAGGTGGCCGTCAGCGTGGCTTCAGACGGAAAAAGAAAACCAATGGGGTTATCCGGTGCAGGCAGCTTGAAGGCCATGTCAATCTTCGGCGAAAGGATATTGGAGAAATCCCACAGCGCAGCCGCCCGGGCCATCGACAGCCCGAACACGTCAATCGATCCACTCGCGATAATCTTCAGGCCCGCGTCCGGCCCTTGGAAACCGATGTTTGCGGCAATCGTCAGTTCCCCGGAGATCAGGCCCTGGACGTAGGTATTGGTCAGGGTGCCCGTACCCGTCAGAGTGAAGGACCGGTTCCAAGTCGGCTGGGCCGCGATCATGGCTTGGCGCACCCGGCTCTCAATCTCAGCCAAATTGATCGTCGTCGGGTTGTAGAATATTGGATTCTCCAAAAGTTCCGCCGGATCAGTCACCGACGGGAGCGGCTCCCCGCCAAAAGTGAATCCGGCATCCTTGAAGCCAAACACGAACCCCGTGGTGGGCTCGACCAATCCGCCCGCGGAAATGGTCGCGAGAATCGGGCCGTACTGGCTGAACACAATGTCGATCCCGCCGCCAATCCCGCTGTAGAAAAACTTCCCGCCCAGACGCGCGTAAAACGCCGCTTCCTCGACCCCGTCATTGTCCGTATCGACATGGACCAATCCGAGGGCCAGGGCGCCGCTCAGTTTGACGCCGCCGATCTTCACATCGCGGACGCCGATGGAAAAGCCGTTCAGATTTTCGATGGCATTGAGCAGGTCGCCATCGATCAGCTTTTGCACATTAACCTTCAGGCCGCTGAATTCGCCGAAGATGGGCCACGACGGTTTTTCGACCACACCGCCCGAAACGATGAAAGAGAAGTTGGAAGGTTCGATCAGTTCGCCGTTCGCAATCGCTCCATCGTTGAACTTGATCTTTACCGACTTCAACTGCACGGGCAGGAAGCTGGGCAAGCCGAATTTGGCATTGGGCCCCACTTTCAATTCGATGAAGAACCCGTTTAGCAACTGAAAGCTCAGATCGGCGCCAATGGCGAAGTTCCCCACCGAGCCGCCCCAGCCATTCAGCGGGCCGGCGCTCGCGCCGAAGACGGCCGACAGGAATCCGTAGGGAACCGTAGTGGGATTGAATACCGCGTTCGGATCCAGATTGGCGGGCGGGCTGCCGCCAAAGCTGATCAGCGGATCGTGCCCGGTGGCGTTGAAATCGAGGGACGTGTTCCGCGCCTGCAACGTGAGGAACTGGCCGAGCTTCACTTCGATCAAGCCCACCGACAATTTATCGAGGAAACCAGGTTTGCCCGGCAGAGGCGCGACGGTGATGTTGAAACTTCCGTTGGCGCCAATGTGCGCGGTGACGTTCATCCCGAAGTCGAGCCGCGCGTCCTGCACCGAGAGCAGGCCGTCCTTGAGCTTGAACCCGACCTGCAAGCCGCCCGAGATGCTTAACGTCCCCGTGGCCGGATCAAACGATCCATCGACCAACACCTGGGCTGAGCCGGTCAATTGTTCCAAACCCGACTCGATCTTGAAATACCCGCCAAACTCCGGGACGAACTCGCCGTCTTGATAGCCGCCCAGGGTGATCGAGGCGCCAAACGTGATCTTGCCAATCTTGAGGTCGCGGAAGCCAAGCGTGATTGGGCCTATGGTCTTGGGCACCACCAAACCGTCCTTCAACGTGACGGTGAACGAAAGTTCATCGCCCGGCTTGGCGGCTTCCTGCGGCCCAACCCGCACAATCGGCGTGAACGGGAACGATTCGAAGAATTCCGGGTGAAACGACCCGCGCACGGTCAGATCGAACGCTGTCAGATCGAAGACTTCACCCGGATCACGAACGTTGTTGTCGTTTGTGTCCCCGGAGAACTTGATCGCCGCCCCGGTCAGATCCAACGGCAAAAAGTTGCCCAAACCCAATGTGTCCAGCAGTCCGGTCCCGTCGGGATTGTCCGGGTCCTCGAAGGACAGGCTGGCGCCCACGATGAAGAATCCGCCGTCGCGGGTGATTTCCAAGCCGTGAATGGAACCGAACAAATTGAGCTTCGGGATGCCGGCGGTGATCGTCGCCACCGAGACCACGATCTGGTCATACGGTTTGAGCGCGAAGTTCTCGGCCTGGATTAAGATCCAATCCTTGATTTGGATTCGCACCTTGCCCACCGAAATCTCGAAACGCTCGAAGCCGGCGCTCGAAAAACTAAAAGTGCCTGAGAGCGCTTCGGCCACGACCACCAGCCGGCCGTCCTTGGGGAGGAAGCTCGCCGCGTCGGCCTCGAGGGTCACGGTGGCGCTGAATGTCATGCCGCCCTGCGCTCCCGCGTTTTCCGAAAACTTGAGGTCGCTGAAGGTCAGAGCCAGCCCCTCGATCTTGAGGATATCTTTGATCCCTGGAATCTCTGAGAGGATGGAAAGCGGCACTGTGAACTCGGGCACCGTCACGTCCTTGTTCCCATCCCCATCCGAGTCCAAGGCGTCCGCCAGAAGATCACTGGCCAATCCCGCCAGATTGCCGATGCTTTTGTTGAAAACGGTGATCGCGGCGGGGCCGCTCAAGGGCTGTCCGTTCTTGTCCGGCTGCATGAGGTAATGCACCGCGGTCTTGACGAGAAAGGCGGCTCGCGACACCAGGGGTTTGCGGCCGCTACTCGAGATGTCGCTGTCCAGGAAGTCCCCCACCACCGCGCGCATCACCTCTCGCTTCACCGCGAGGTCCGCCATCATACTGTCATGGCTGATGCCCAGGGTGCCGCCTTGCTCGAAACCAATCTTTTTGACCGCCACGGCGCCGCTGTCCACCAAAACGCTGGTCACTTGCCCAATCGCTGAATCGCCTGTCACGGCGGTGTCGCCGCTGGCAGGCGCGAGTTGAGCGTCAAACCAAACTTCACCGGGGTCATGGGGGCGCCCCAGGAGATTGGTGAAGCTCACGCGCGTTCCCGCCGAGTCGCTTCGGGGCAAGACCGACGCTGCGGTATCTGCTTCCTCCGAATAGACTGCGGTATAAACACCCAGAATCTTGTGGCCGGCTTCGGAAATGAATCGATTCGGGTTTCGCCCAAAGGGAACGGTTTCACCCGGCGCATAAATCCAATCCAAACCGTCGTTGAGATCGAGCAGAAAATTGTTCCGCAATTGCAGATTCGTATTCAAGTCCGCCAGCGTGCCGGTGCCGTCATCGACGAAATCGAAAGTCGGCAGCAGGTCGCGCAGGGCCGGCAGGTAATGGGAGATGAACCGAGTCGGTTCCGGTTGGCCGAGAATGGTGAGGTCGTCGGTGATGTCTCCCAGGCTGATGTCGCCGTGCGGCGTCGAGATGCGGCCCCCAAGCAGAATCCGCGTGTAAGCCAGATCCAAGGTCAGGGCCAGCAGCTTCGTTTCATCGCGTTGGCCCCATTCGTCATTCAAAAGAATCCAGGGGCTGACCATGCCCCGATTGGGGACGCCCACGCCGACAAAGTTGTTTACCACGGGCAAGGTCCCGCCGCTGTACGAACCTCCGTATCCAGTGCTTTGAATGTAAGCGCGAGCGATTAAACCGCCCGCCCCGTGGGCGACGATATCCACGGACGGAAGCGCGGCCCCCTCGTAAAGGTCGCTCCACGCCGCTGCCGCCTGCTTTAGCGAATGCCCCAGATAATCGACGCCGTAACGGTAAACCTCGTCCGCCAGGGAAGCGCCGGTCACGTCCGAGATGCGGCCGTCGGCATCCGCATCGATGGGCGCGAGCGGAAGCCGCCAGTCCCAAACCGCCAGGAACAGGGTTTCGCCGCGTTTGTAGCCGGCGTTTTCGAGCGTCTTAATGAGGCTGCTGTAAGTTCCGGCGATAGGTTCGATTTGGAGTTGGTCGGGCGGCAAACCGACCTGGCTAAACCAAGTCCCCACGGCCGAATCGACCGCGAAGCTGCCACCGAAACCGGGCACCAGCACCACCGGCCGCTCCGGGGCTTCCTGGAATTTCTCGACGGCCGTCAGGCTGATCTGACCGCTGGTTCCCACAAATTGCCCGTGGCCATTGGCATCGACACTCCCGGACGCCTCTGCATCCCTCGCAAACACCCAGTCCTTGCCGGAACCTCCATTGAAACCGAAAACTCCTCCGGCCACCGGCAGGCTGAAATTCGTTCCCAGGACCATAAGCGAATCGGAGCCGCTCCCGGTCTCAATCGTGAAGTTCTTCAACCCTGCCGCCTGCATGGCCCCGGCGCGAATCGTGATCATGTCATCCGGTGAAGTGACATAGCCTTTGATCACCGGAATCTTTAGCAAAGTCGAAGTGCTATCGTTGGCCGCCGCATCCAGGAGGACATTCTCCACGCCAGAAAAGGTCACCGGAACGATTTCATGCTTTCCACTGTCTCCCGAAATCCTGGTCTTGCCAGCCGCGGGGCTGCTGACGGTCAGGCTATCTGCACTGTCGGGCGTGACCACTTTCAAGAACGAGCTACCGCTGACCACCAACAATTCCACCCCGTTAAAACTCAAGTCGTCGGGTGTCGCCGCCGTTATTTCCAGCAAACTCAGTCTGCCGCCGCCCTTGGTGTCGGGCTTATAGGTCGTCTCGGCCGAGGAATTCTCGACCAATTCCAAACGGTCACCCGTCGCGTCGGATTCGCCGCCGAGATTGATGGCGATCGGGGAAAACCAGGTCTTGGCCTCACTGCGATCGATCTTCAACACGTCGTTGTCCTCGGAGCCTGTGATCACCACTTTCGAAATGCTGTAAAGCTCCTGGCGTTTGAGAACCTTCTGGCTCGAATTATCGATCAACAGCAGGTCCTGGCCATCGACGCGCAAGGTGGCATCGAGTGATTTGCCATTGGCCGGTTGAAATTCAAAAGGGAGGTCAGCCGGATTCGAGTTGCCGCCTCCGGATTCATTGGGAACCGTCTCGGACGAGGGCGGAAAGATGTTGGCCACGGGATAACTCTCCGCCAGGAGGGGCGAGAGGTCTTCGCTCGAAAAATCCATGACGATGGCCGAGGCGGAATCTCCCACCGAACCGTTCATCGGACCTTCGACCGGAGTTGCGGGCAACACGGCATCAGCCGAAAGGAGCACTCTCGGTTCGAGAGTCTCCATCTCGAATTCACGGCGGGCAGACGTTGGAGGCGAATGGGGCAAAAGACAGTTAGTTAAGTCGAACGCGCGAAACATTCATGGCTTCACGATTGTTTTAGCCGAATTGCCGTTGGGAATGTCAGTCCCCTTATGGTGTGAACTTTTCCCGATTGAGACCGCCGGGAGCCGCGCATTCACACGTTTGGGGGACACGCGACAGGGGCAGCAACTCATGCCTTCGATACTCCGGGAGGCTTTGACGTAATAATTCCTCAAGAGCCTGTCTGAAAACTGCGTGGGGTCCTGCGGCGAGGGATTTTGGCCGCGGCCAAGGCGGCGAGAACCGAGCATCCCCGCAGTGGGCCGTAAGGTCCAGCCAACGCCGCCCACGTCCAAAAGAACCGCCGCTCGAAGGGTTTTCTCACCAAAGGCCGTCTGGCGGCGTTGCTCCTCGCTCACAGACCGCTGCGGGTATGCTCGCCCGTCGCGCCTGTGCCGTCCGGCCTTTTGCGAGAAAACAGGATCCCACGGAATTTCAGAAAGGCTTTAACGACGGGATACACAGGGCCAACCCCGGTGCATCGCTAAATGGCGGTTGCCGAAGGTAGAACTCCTCGCGCTGCGAGAAGTCGCGCCCCGAAGGCGGCGCGAAGAAGACGCGTCCACAGTGCCCGCTTAGATTCCAGGCAGAATCTCAATCTAGTGGGGAGTGGAATTCTCTAATTCAGATTGCAAACAAACTCTTTGCCGAGAAGTGCCACTAATTTGCTTCCTGAAATTCGCCTCGGTTGCACACATAAGATGTTTCAGCCTTTGAGAGGAAATGTTTCAGCCTTTGAGAGGAAATGTTTCAGCCTTTGAGAGGAAATGTTTCAGCCGCTGGCATAAAATGTTTCAGCCGCTCTTTTAGGCTTCGACCAACGCTCTTTTGCACCTTTTCAGCGGCTGAAATGTTTGATTTCTGCCGCTGAAAAAGTTTAAAAGAGCATTGCAAATCTCTTTGGAGCGCGTGCGGTAAAAAACAGTTTCAGCATGCTGAAATGACTTTCGAGCGCGAGCAAGCGCCACGGCGGGCTTTGATGTCGGATCAAACGGATCCTGGTCTCACAGCAGCGAAGCCGTATCCACGTACTGACCGGATCAATTCGGAGGACCGTGAATTCGGGTTGACGCTTGCCAGTTCAATCACATTCCTCGGCCCGTCTCACCACCCGAATGCTAAACTCCCTTGCGCCGAAAGTGCTCCAGGACGTGTGCCGTGATGCGCTCACGGTCACGGTCGGAAAATTGACACGGTACACACGTCCAACCGCCGAACAAAAAATAGAGGAAAATGCGCTGACTGGTCGGCCACGCTTGACGATGAGTGAGGACTCCAGGCTCAGGGCTTGTTCAACCAATGCTGTAGTTGCTGGCTCCGCTTCGCTCGGCAGCAATACAGCCTTTTTTGTTCGACTTTCTGTTCATCTGCCTGTCCGTGCTCCCGCGGCGTTTAGGGCAGCAGCAGTACACGGTAGAAGCGCTTTTCGCCGAGGGCTGCCGTTGGGTCGATCCACACTGCTGGAGAAGACGCAAGCGTCAGATTGGTAGCGAGCGTCCATTGAGCTGCGGCTCGCGCTTCAGTCGAGTATTCGATCCTGTACGTTCTGCCCGGTGTGCCAAAAATCGTGAGTGATGGATGGATGCTCAAGAGAAGTGTGCTCGCGTCCGTGTACGAGATTAACGCCGGAATACTTTTGACGGCCCCGGCGTCGTTCGTTGCCACCAGATAGTAGCTGCCAGCATTCGTGAACTGGGCGTTTGTGACCGTGAGCGTCCGATTCGTTTGGCCTGCCAACGGCGCACCGTTGAACCACCACTGAAAACGCACTGAAGGATCGTTGACTGCAAGCTCGGCGGTCAGGGTAAATGTCATCCCTGCGGACACTACGCGGCCCTCAGGATTGGCGACAAACTGCGGCAGTACTCCTTCCGAGTAGAACTTCGCCAAGAACCCGTCTGATCCGTTGATGCCTTCCAAGAACGTGCCGTCAACTGAGGCTCCACCTCGCACCGTGCCCGTCACGAGAAGTTCACCAACTTGCGTAAAGCAAAGCGCCACTTCCCTGTCATTGTCGGTCCAGCCAATTCGCTTCGCCCAAACAGGAGTTCCATCATCGCGAAACTTTGCCACGAAAAGATCGTGTAGTCCGAGGCTGCTGAGCGTCAGGGAACCGACTGTCATGCTACCGGAAAAGAAGCCCGCTACGTAAATGTTGCCGAAATCGTCGACTGTGGCCGCGTTGGCGAACTGATCCTGACTCCCGCTAAGGGTGCGGACCCACAACACCGTACCGCTGGAAGACATCTTTGCGACGAAAACGTCTTTGCCACCGCTGCTGGCAATCGGCGGCGAAGACAGATTCAGGGATCCCGTGAAATCACCTGCCCAGATAATTGCATTGGCAGTGGGTGAAAAAGTGACCGCGCTGGAAATAGTGATGAAGTTACCCGGGTCCATCGAAGAACCGGCGGATTTGGCCCACACGCCAGAACCTCCGCCGTCCATCTTCATCAAGTACAACGACTTTGCAGCCGTTTGGGAAACAGCGACTCCAGCCATGCCGAAGCTGGTTGAATTGAAGGTGCCGGCGACCACGACACCTCCATCTGAGGTGGAGACAACCCCATCAGCATAGTCGTCGGAGTTTCCTGTTCCGCGACGGTACCAGACTGGGGAGCCGTCAGCGTTAATCTTGAAAACCAGCGCGTCCGAAGTGTCCGTCGGAGAGACCGTGATCCCTTCATAGGTGACGGGATTGTTGAACCTCCCTATCACCAAGAATCGGCCGTCCGATGTCTGGGCGAACGGTGTTGGCGTACAGGTTGTAGAAGATCGTCGCGAAGAGGTTTGATCCGGCGGGAGTGAATTTGGCGAAAAACATCGACGAGGAGGTCTGCGTGTGATTGATTGCACCGGCCCTGACCGTGCCCCACAGGATCCCGCACACGTAAACGTCGTTGGAGCTATCAACAATGATGCCGACAATCTCGAGCAGGCCGGAGCTGCCTTGAGGCTTTCCGAACGACCACAGTACATTTCCATTCGGATCGTACTTCACCAGCGCGGTGTCGTATGGACCTGTTCCGACATAAATGTTGCCCTGTGAATCTGAAGCCACAGCATGTCCGTACAAAGTGCCGACCATCTCTGCAAATTGAAGCGGAGGTCCAGCAGCGAACGCCGTCGCTGCTGTAAGCATGGCGAAAAGCACCGATAGCATCGCTGAATGATGCGATTTCGCTGAACCACCTCGATTGTTGATGTCCGGAATTGATTGGCCAATGCGTTTCATAGGACTCGCCTCATGGCATTACGGGCCGCAGACGTATTGTTGTCGAACGATACGGCTCACCGACGCCGCGCCAGTGATGCTCGACATGAAACAGCAGCGCAATCGCGGCGTTCGCGTGCAGCCGTTGGTTGAACGAAGCCACTGCGCGGCGAGGGTTGGGCTGCGGGTCTGGACAACGGGTCGAATCTCTGCTCAGCGGGCAACGGGCCGAGCATAGTAAATCGGGCCTCCATGCACAATTCCAATTCTTACTCCGCGTCAGACTCCAACCTGAATTCGAACACCGCCGTAAGGTTGCGGACTGGCGTGCTCTCACCAAACTCCGGGCTTGTTCAACCAATGCTGTCGTTGCTGGCTCCGCTTCGCTCCGCAGCAATACAGCCTTTAGTGTTAGACCACGTCATCAATATGCTCCACCCGAAGGGACACGACCATCTGTGTCTGGATACTTGCCATGCGTCACGCAATTATCATCTCGGCACAAATCCGCGTAGCGCCAAAACCACAACGAATCTCCCGCCCTCACCTTTGTGCGAAGATACTCCTCAAAATCGTCGTAGTCATCGAATACGAGACTGTCTGGAGCGCAACTGCCGCGATAGAACCGATGCTCGACAATAATGGACGACCCCTGAAGCGCCTGCTTAATGGCGGCGAGCCTCTCTGGCGCGAGCACGCTGGGAGCGTCTGTGCCCCAGCGGTCTGATTCGCATCGAGTGCTCATGGCGCGTGGTAGTGGTTAACGACCAATATAGGTCATCCGAAGTTATTCACGGATGGCGAGGAAAGCGCAGCGAGATCATTCGCCGCAGCCAGCGGTGAATAACTTCGTCGCCGCGAAAAATTTGCCGCCCGATTTGAATGGCGAGCGCT
>JBFMDG010000242.1:0-9663 GCA_040754135.1 Verrucomicrobiota bacterium | reverse complement strand
TGAGAAACCCCTCAGGCCCAGCCAGCTCGGAAAATTGTGATCCCACTTCCCCGAGCCAGAAAGATGGTGCGCGATAGAGGGTTCGAACCTCTGACCCCTTCCGTGTCAAGGAAGTGCTCTACCACTGAGCTAACCGCGCACGAGCAAAGCCGGCGTAAAAGTGCAAAAGGTCCCCCTAATTGGCAAGTGAAGAATTGAAGTTTTCTGCGCGCCAGACCGCGCAAGTCACCTCTTGCGGTTTGCCGGCGAGGCCGCAGCGCTGCCCGTTGCGTGGGGCTCGGGCTTGCGAGCCGCAGCTCTTTCCCCTTGCCCCTCCCGAGCGCTTTTCGCATGCTGACGCGCGATGGCTGAGCGGATGATTTCGGATGTGCTGACCAAACCCGACGCGGCGTTGGAGATGACGTTGCGCCCCTCGATTTTTTCAGATTTTACAGGCCAGCCCAAGGTCAAGGAACGCCTCGAAATTGCCGTGCAAGCGGCCAAACAACGCGGCGAAGCGCTCGACCATATCCTGCTGAGCGGCCCGCCAGGTCTCGGCAAAACCACCTTGGCCAACATCCTCGCCAAGGCCATGGGCTCGAACCTCAAAAGCACCAGCGGCCCCACCATCGAAAAGGCCGCCGACCTCGCCGGTCTCCTCACCAATCTCGAAGAAGGGGACGTGCTCTTCATCGATGAAATCCACCGCCTTCAGAAAGCAATCGAGGAATATCTCTATCCCGCGATGGAGGATTTCAAACTCGATATCATCATCGATCAAGGGCCAAATGCCCGCAGCGTGCGCCTCACGCTCCCTCGCTTCACGCTGATCGGCGCTACCACCCGCAGCGGTTTGCTCACGGCGCCGCTTCTAACGCGGTTTGGGATGCGCGAACGGCTCGACTACTACAACGCCGAAGATCTCGAGAAAATCGTCGTTCGCTCTTCACGACTTTTAAACGTGGACATCGACGACGCGGGAGCTCACGAGATTGCCCGCCGCAGCCGCGGCACTCCGCGCATTGCCAATAACCTGCTCCGCCGTGTGCGGGATTTCGCCCAGGTGCGCGCCGACGGCCGTATCAGCAGCGCCATCGCCGACCAAGCGCTGGCCATGCTCGAGATCGACCAAAACGGACTCGATGAAATGGACAAGCGCATTCTCGACGCGATCATCGTCAAGTTCGGCGGTGGGCCGGTCGGCATCAATTCCCTGGCCGTGGCGGTGGGCGAAGAGCCCGATACGATCGAGGAAGTTTATGAGCCGTATCTGATTATGGAGGGTTATCTGAACCGGACGCCACAAGGCCGAGTAGCCACGGAACTCGCTTTCCGGAAACTCGGCATCAAACCGCAGGCAGTGTCGCAACCACGGCTTTTTTAACGGTGCGAAGGAGAGATTGCGGCGCAGAGAATTCCCTTCCTTTCCGCCTGCAATCGGTGTTTCATCCGTGGCTGTTTAATTTGGTATGCCGAAACGCACCGACATTCATTCCGTCCTGATTATAGGCGCCGGACCGATCATCATTGGCCAGGCCTGCGAGTTCGATTACTCGGGCACACAAGCGTGCAAAGCTCTGAAAGAAGAGGGGTATCGCGTCATCCTCGTGAATTCCAATCCGGCCACCATCATGACCGATCCGGAATTTGCCGACCGCACCTACATCGAACCGATCAATCCCGAATGCGTGGAAAAAATCATCGCGCGGGAAACCGTGGAACTGAAGCGGCTCGGCGCCCCTGGCAAGCTCGTCCTGCTGCCCACGCTCGGCGGCCAGACGGCGCTGAATACCGCTATGGCGCTCTTCCGCAAAGGAGTCCTGGACAAATACGGCGTCGAAATGATCGGCGCCAAGGCCGATGCAATCGAACGGGGCGAAGACCGCCAGGTGTTCAAAGATTTGATGATCGCCATTGGCCTCGATGTGCCCATCAGCGGGACGGCTCACAATCTCGAGGAAGCGCGCGCCGTCGCCGAAAAAATCGGGCGATTTCCCCTTATCATCCGGCCGGCATTCACCCTTGGAGGCACCGGCGGCGGCATTGCCTATAACCGCGAAGAATTTGAAGAACTGGCCAAACGCGGCATCGAACTCTCTCCGGTTTCCGAAATTCTCATCGAAGAATCGCTCCTCGGTTGGAAGGAATACGAAATGGAAGTGATGCGCGATAAGGCCGACAATTGCGTCATCATCTGCTCGATCGAAAACTTCGACCCCATGGGCGTCCACACCGGCGATTCAATCACCGTCGCGCCCATCCAGACGCTCACCGACAAGGAATATCAAATCATGCGCGACGCCAGCTTCGCCGTCATTCGCGCGGTCGGCGTCGAAACCGGCGGATCGAACATCCAGTTCGCTGTCAACCCGGACAACGGCCGCATGGTCATCATCGAAATGAACCCGCGGGTCAGCCGTTCCTCGGCTCTGGCCTCGAAGGCCACCGGATTTCCCATCGCCAAGATTGCCGCCAAACTCGCCGTCGGTTACCTGCTCGATGAAATCAAGAACGACATCACGCGCGAAACACCCGCCAGCTTCGAACCGACCATCGATTACGTCGTCGTCAAAGTGCCGCGCTTTGCTTTCGAAAAATTTCCCCAGGCCGATCCCACTTTGAACACCATGATGAAAAGTGTCGGTGAAGCGATGTCCATCGGGCGCACTTTCAAGGAGAGCCTTCAAAAATGCCTGCGCTCGCTGGAAATCGGCCGCAGCGGTCTCGGCGGCGACGGTAAACCGTGGCGCATCGGCACAGAGGTTTACGGCGACCGTGACATACTTCCGCGGGACGTGATTATCCGAAAGCTGAGTGTGCCGAATGCCGAGCGGATCTTCTTCATCCGTCACGCCCTCCGCGCCGGCTTCAGTGTTGAGGAGATTTTCAATTTAACGAAGATTGACCGGTGGTTTCTCACCCAAATCAAGGAGATCGTGGATTTTGAGGAAGAGCTGGCGCGCGCGAACAATTAATTCGCAGCTCTGATCTCGCCGGCAACATTTATCTCTCCTGTGCCAGCAACGGCAAACTGCCCGTGCAAAGTAACAGGAGCACTTGAACCGCTTTGCTCTCCAGTGTTCGGAGTTTCACACGAAAATCGAACGCCTGTTGCAAGGCGGCGCTCAGTCACCTCCCTCAGTGCGTCCGCGCACGATAAAATCTTCGGCTGGCTTGAGGCGCTTCCAGATCGATGAACTCGGCGCGATTTGTGGTCAGCGTTTGCGTGCCCCATGCTTCCCACGTCCGGAAATCCGTCGTGCGCTCGATGGTTACCTGATCTCCTGGCATTCCTTCTACCAACAGCTTCACCGCGCCAGAATGGAGTAGTTCGCTCGAAAGAAATCTGGCTGGTCCAAAAAAAGGATCCAACACGGCCAGTCCTTCTGCTTGCGATGCGACGTAAAGAACGCCACGCCCGACGACCAGGTCGCAGGCGGAAAGGCTTCGATTACCGCCCAACCGCCTCGGATGTTGTGGATCAGAAATGTCGAATACCTCGATCCCATCACTCCCGAGCGACACGAAAGCCAGACGCCCATGCAAGGTGATGTGCCGAGCCTCGCCAACCGTGCGGACCTGCGCAACACGCACCGGGTTCGCCGGATTGCGGAAGTCCACCACGTCCAGGCCCGCCGGCCCATCGGCGATGAATGCATGCTGATCGTGAAGCGCAACTTTTTGCGCGAAGCCAAACGTGTCGATCGCCCCGATGACTCGAGGTGATGTCGCGTCGCTAATATCCAGAATCACCAGGCCGAGCTTGCCAACGCCCAGGCAGGCCAATGCGCCTGATACTTTCACGTCTCGCGTATGTTCGAGAGTGCGCCAGGCGCCCAGCTCCTGCGGATACGACGGAAATTTCACATCGATGATTTCGAGTCCTCCGGAACCATCCGCCACATAAGCGCGCTGATTGGCGACGGCAATCCCCTGCGCCACGCCCGGGGTATCAAATGCTCCTACCAGCACCGGAGCGTATGGATTCGTCACGTCCACGATTTTCAACCCGGAAAAGCCATCCGCCACGTAAGCGAGCCCGGCGACGACTTCGACGTCCAAGGTTTCGCCAAAACTGTCGAAGCTTCCAGCCAGGATCGGAGTTTTAGGAACGCTGACGTCGGCGATTTTCAAGCCGTCAAAGCCGTTGGCGGTATAAACGAAATTTCCACCGGCCGCGGCGGCGACAGTATTTTCGGTGAACACAGCGCGGCCGATGCGCTGGGGCTTCGCCGGATGGCGCACGTCAAGGATTTGCAGTCCGTGATATTCGTCCGCCACATAAACGCGGTTGTCATCGAGAGTGATTCCCCGGGGAAGCCCGCGGGTGTTGAATCCGGTGATGCGCTGGAGATTCCGCGGATCGGAAACATTGAGAATTTGCAGCCCGGCCTTTTCCATCGTAACATAGAGCTCGGCGCCGGAAAGGGTGAGCCCGAGGACTCGATCCGGCATTTCATGGCGCTGAATGCGTTGCGGCCGGCGCGGTTCGGAAACATCCACGATCTGCAAACCGCTTTCGGAGTCGCCGACGTAGGCCACGTGATTCGCTCCAACGCGCACCGAAACCGCAAAGCCTTCGGTGTCGAAAGTGGCGACGCGTTTTGGTTGCGCCGGATTTCGCACATCAACGATGACCAGGCCCGTCCAGCCATCAGCGATGAAAGCGTATGAACCGGCGACCGTCACATCGAGGGCGTTGTCGAGTCCATCGAGTTCGCCGATGAACTTTGGCGTTCGCGGCTGGCTGACATCGAGGATCAACAGTGTCTTGCCCTTGATCAGATAGGCGAGATTGCCTTCGAGAACGAGGTTCATCGTGAACCAATCGCGAAACACGTTCGTGATCACTTGCGGGCTGGCGGGATTGCGCACGTCGATCACTTGCAAACCATCTCCACCGGCGGCCACAAATGCGTAATCGCCGGCCACAGCGACTCCGTAAGCACGATCGCGGTTGCGGACTTTCGAGAGGGGTTGAGGCAGCAACGGGTTGCGGATATCGACGATCTGCAAACCTTGTTCGCCATCGGCGACGTAAGCCAGTCCGTTTTGAATGGCGCAGGCCAGAGCACGGCCGCTGGTTTCAAATTTGCACAGCAACGCCGGTTTGGCCGGAACCGAGAGATCGAGGAGTTCGAGCCCGTGTTCTTCCGTGGCCACACAGACCAAAGATCCGGTGGCGGCAGCTGCAATGCCCAGAGCCGATCCTTCGGTCACGTGGTGCCCCACGCGCCTGGCCGCACTCGGCGCACGTATGTCGATGATCTGCACTCCAGCCCAGCCATCTGCCAGCAATGCGAAACCGTTCTTTATCTGAACGCTGCGCGCAGAATAAAACGAATCGATATGACCGATCAGTCTCGGCGCTTTCGGGTCACTCACGTCAATAATTTCCATGCCGCCGAAATCCGCAGCCACACACAACAATCCGTTGGCCACAGCCACTTCCAGCGCATAGCCGGCAGTGGGAACCTGAGCGATCAACTTCGGCTCGGTCGGCACGCTCACATCGAAAATGAGCAGCCCGCCTTCGTCATCGGCCAGGTAAACGTGCCGCCCTTCCGCTGCGATGCCGGCCGCATAACCCGGTGTGTCGTAGTTCGAGATCAGCTTGGGCACGGACGGATTACTGACATCGAGAACCAACAGTCCACCGTCATCCGCAGCGAGAAAGGCAAGATTATCCACAACCGCGACATCGATGATCCAACTTTCCGCCTCGAAAACCGCGATGCGTCTCGGCCCGGCTGGGTTTCGCACATCGATGATGTGCAACCCTCGGCCAATTGTGGTCACGAAAGCGTGCGTGTCCGTGACGAAGAGATCAAAGGCGGTGGCATCGAGCTCAATTTCAGCGATCCGCTTTGGCTGAGCGGGCGCTGAGATGTCGATGATGGCCAGCCCGCCGCTGCTGAGGCAAACGTAAGCGAGATCATTTTTAACACGCACCGATTCCGCGGGGCCGCGGCTGTCCCGCGGCCATTTGCCGAGCGGAGCTGGGTCGAAATCAGCCGCTCCGATCGGCGCGAGGAAAGCGGCCATCAATAGAAGCATTACAGCACATATAGATTTTTCAATTTGTGTCATCATGAACATGAATTAACTCTGCGAAGTGAACTTCCGTAAATGGGACGAAGGAGCCAGAAAAGAATTGAGTGAACCAAGCCGCCAGGGCTGTTTACTCGAGCCAAACCATCGCTTCACGCAAGGCTTGCTTGCCGCCGTGCCGCACGATCGCGCCGTGCCCTACGATGATCCGGTCGAAATCCCAGGCGAAAATCTGGTCGAGGGAAGTTTTGAATGCGTTTCGATCGCGAATGAACCAGCGAAAGAGGCGCGAGCAACCGGGCCGGCAGCCCAATCCATTCAGTTTCAGGAAGAGCTTGCCCAAAAGATTCTGGTCATCCGGTGAAAAATGAAACAGCAGATCGGCCACGATCAAGGTGCGGCTTGGGGAATGGAAGAAAACAAACTCATTCAGTTTGGGCATGCCGCGGACGAGCAATTTGGGGATTTCATTTTCCCAGCTTTCGGAAACGGCGGACGCGAGCACATCATGAAACGGAAGGTCGGGATGTTCTTCCATCACGCCCGGCGCGCAGTAAAACGTCGCTTGCGGATAGCGCGCGAACCATTCGGGCCAATGGAGATCGTGGAATGTGCTTGGCGCGACAAAGTGCGCCGGCGTGCCGAGCGCAGCCAGCGATGCTGCCAGCGGTTTGCTGAACTCGACCGGCGAATGAATCCATAATTCACCCGACGCCAGCCGCGCCACTGTCATGCGATGATCAATGCGCAGGGCAGGCGCTTTGAGAGGACGTTCGATTTCCCAAAGGTTTTCGGCGACGGCCTGGAGTGGCAGCAGGTCAAGGCTGTGCATGATGCGCGTTTGGCACGATCTATCGAGCCGGTTGATCATGCCAGACAATTCCGAATATGAGCAGCGTGATCGCGAGAATGAAGAGGGTAAGATACATATTTATTCCGCGACACACTCAGGTGCTGAGACGCCCGCGGCAATGGATCGAAAGGACCATCACCCAATTCGCCATCGGGCAACGCGCGCGTGCTGCATTTGGTGTGTTTTGCTTGGCAGGCGAATGAACTTTCTTCTCTCAACTCGTCAGGTTTTGGCAGTTTCAGCAGGGCCGATCTCTTGAGATCGTTTCCGCGAGTTTGCCCGTTGACACGCGGCTTGCCGAGGTTCGAAATAGGTCGATGATCCTGTCTCTCTCCGTGCGCATCGCTGAGAGTTTTGCTTCCAAAGAAAAGGCCGCATTACCACTTGATGCACTTGCTGGCCTTGCATCAGCGGCGGGTTACAAAGGCCTTTGCATGCGCGCGTCACAAGCCGGCATCCATTCGCCACCTGAGGAAGTGGCGCGGGCCGCGGCACTGGTCAGGCAATGTGGATTGCAGGTGACAATGGTCACTGGCAATTTCGACATTGTTTACAACAACGACGCCGGTCCGGCCTGTTTGAGGCAAATCCGTCCCCATCTCGAACTGGCCAAAACGTTCGGCGCCCCGATGATTCGAGTGGCATTAAAAAGCGCGGCCGATATTCCGTGGGCACAGCATGCGGCCGACGAAGCGTTGGCACTGGATCTCAAACTGGTGCATCAATGCCATACCCAAAGCCTCTTTGAAACGGTGGCCGGAATTGAGCAAACGCTGCAAGCGATCCATCGGCCCAATTTCGGTCTCGTATTCGAGCCAGCGAATCTTGAATTGTGCGGCCAATCCTACGGCCTGGAGACGATGGATCGTTTGGCTCCATGGATTTTCAACGTTTACCTTCAGAACCAGCGCCTCACGCCGGAGGGCAGCGTTTCGCTGAACACCTGGTGCCGCGGACCAGTGCGGTTCGAACTCATGCCGATTCACGCCTCCGGCGGGATTGATTTTCGTGCCGTGTTCGAGGGTTTGGCCGCGATCGGCTATGCCGGGCCGATCACCGCGCATCAAGCGCAAATTCCGCTTGAGCCCGTTGACCACACCGCACGCGAGACGGCTGCTTTTCTCATTCAGCTTGGTCGTGACTGCGGAATGCGGCCGTGACACATTGCACCCTCAGCATGGCGCGATTCATTGAACCTCAACCTGCCTTCAAACATGTCAAAAATCCTGATGCCTATTGGCGATGCGGTCGAAGCACTGGACACGTTTTACGCCTATTACCGGCTGCCCGAAGACGGCTTCGAGGTGGTTGTGGGCGGACCGGAAGCGCGGTTGTATCACACGGTCTTGCATGAGATACCGCCGAATCCGGAAGTGCCGTGGGACATCACGCAAGAACGGCCGGGATACCATTTGCGCGCGACGGTGGCGTTTCGTGATTTGAAATCGGCGGATTATGCGGGGTTGTTCGTTTCCGGCGGACGCGCTCCGGAATACACGCGTTACAATCCTGATTTGCAGCGCGTGGTACGGGAGATCTGGGAAGCGGGCAAACCGATCGCGTGTTTGTGTCACGGCATCGAGATCCTTTCGGCGGCGGGCGTCATTCGCGGCAAACGCGTGACCACCGTGCCAAAATGCGCGCTGGATGCCGAGCAGGGCGGCGCGGCCTACGTCAACGAACCGGTGGTGGTTGATGGGTTGCTGGTGACGGCGCGCGGTTACCAGGACAATACAGGTTTGCTTCGCGAATTCATTCGGCTGCTCCGGTGCGCCGAACAAAGTGGCCGCTCTATTCCGCGCAACCCGTGAGCGCACAAACCACTCCGCTGGTCCAGTCCGTTTCCGAGGCGCTGACCCCCGTGCAACGCGGCTGCATACTGGCCGCCGTGTTTCTTGGATGGATGTTCGCCGGCGTGGAAATGTCGCTGATGATTCCTGTCACGCGCCCGGCGATTCAATCGTTTCTCGAGATTCAGGCGGCGAGCGGTTCCACGTTCGCGGCACGTCAAATTGAAATCAAAGCCGATCAATGGCTGTCGTGGTTTATCGCTGCGTTTCTGCTCGGCGCCGCCGCGGGTGGTTTGCTTTTTGGATGGGTGGGTGACCGCTGGGGGCGCGTTAAAGCCATGGCGGCAAGCATTGCTTGTTACTCCGTCATCACCGGTTTGGGTTACTTCGCGAAGACGCCCGAACAGTTGCTTGTGTTGCGGTTTTTTGCCTGCCTTGGCATCGGCGGCATGTGGCCGACAGGCGTGGCGCTGGTCACTGAAGCGTTGCCTGGAATCTCGCGACCGGTCACGGCGGGGCTGATTGGCGCGGCGGCGAATGTCGGTTTTCTCTTGCTTGGTCTGCTGATGTTGTGGTTTCCCATCACCAGAGATTCATGGCGATGGGTGCTATTGCTTGGAGCAACCCCGCTGGCGCTGGCGCTGTTAGTGGCTTGGGGTTTGCCGGAATCACCTCAATGGATCGAGACAACTCGGGACCATTCCGCAAAACTCCGGCCGGCGCCAGTTGGGCAAGTTTTCCGCCCACCGTTGCTGCGCCTGACACTGCTTGGCATTTTGCTCGGAACAGTGCCGCTGCTCGGCGGGTGGGCGTCGGGTCAACGCCTGGTGCCATGGGCCGGGCAAGTTGCCGAACGCGCCGGACTGTCCGACTTGAAAGCGATCACGCAAACCGTGTGGGCCTGCGGAGCGGTGCTCGGATCTCTTGCCGGCGGTTGGGTCGCCAGCCGCATTGGCCGGCGGCTCAGTTATTTTTTGATGAGTTTCGGAT
>JBFMDG010000241.1:0-9703 GCA_040754135.1 Verrucomicrobiota bacterium | reverse complement strand
TTTGAGAACGAGGCTGGGGCACTCGTAAAGAGTCGTGGTGTCGAACAAATGCACGTTGTCATGCAAATGGCCGCACGCCACGAAAAGATCGCGATGCCCGTCATTGTCGAAATCCACAATGCCCACTCCCCATTTGACATAGCGCAGACCGCCTTCCCCGGCTTTGGAAAGCCGCGTGACATCGGAAAATACTCCGCCGCTTGCATTTCGAAATAACGTGGCCGGCTCTTGTTGATATGAAGTGATGAACAGGTCCATCAAACCGTCGTTGTCCACATCCGCGCATTCCACGCCCATGCTGCCCAGTGCGCGGCCCGCCCCGTCAAAAGCGACTCCGGCCAGGCCCGCGGATTCTTTGAACTGCCCCCGGCCGTCGTTGATGAAAAGGCAATTTCCCGTTTTGTCGTTGCCCACAAAAATATCCACATCGCCATCCGGCTCGACGTCCAAGCAGACCACGCCCATTCCGGCGCCTTTGTGCCTGGCCACGCCCGACGCGATACTCACGTCCGTGAAAGTGCCATTGCCGTTATTGCGGAAGAGAGTGAATGCCGTGGGGCCATAATCCAACGGACCAACGTACGCTGGATGACCGTTGAAACGCACCGTGCGGTGATTTTCGTAATTGAAATCCACGTAATGCGCCGCGAAGAGATCGAGGTCCCCATCCGCGTCCATATCCAGGAAGGCGACGCCCGCTCCGATCTTTCCATCGCCGTCCGCCACCCCCGCTTGCGCAGTGACATCGGCAAACGTTCCATCTCCCTTGTTTCGATACAATTTGCTTGGGCCAAAATTGCTGATGTAAACATCCTGCCAGCCATCGTTGTCGTAATCCGCCGTGGCGACGCCGAGTCCATAGCCCAAATCGCCCAGCCCGCTGGCCGCCGTCACATCGGTGAATTTCCAACCGCCTTCATTACGCCAAAGAGAATTTCTCGGAGCCACCGATGCCTTCGTTCCGCGGAGCGGAGCGCCGTTCAGAAAATAAATGTCCACATCGCCATCGTTGTCATAATCGAAGAGAGCAAGGCCGGACGCGACCGTCTCGACGATGTAGCGTTGGCCGGAACTGCCGTCGGTGTGGACAAAGTTGATGCCAGTGGCGCGAGTCACGTCGGTGAGCCGAATCGGATTTGGTGAGTGTGGCGTTGGTGTGCCTGGGCCGTGTGGGATGGCTTGCGCCAGGCAGGATTCGGATAGAAGAAGCCATGCGGCGGCGATTGCAACGATTGCATAGGCGAGTGTTGCCGTCCGTCCTGGGCGAACGCGCGTTTCGCGAACGCGGCGCGCGGCAGCAAGTCGCGGCTTGAAAGCAGGAGCGCTGCTTTCCGATTGGCTGCGCCGCCAGAATTCCCATGGGCCGCTGCTCATCGTTTCGTGGCGAGGATGCTTTGTTTCATTTGCAGGAATTGTGAATTTTCCGGTTGAAGCGAGATGGCTTTGTTGATGGCCAACAAAGCGCCATTCGAATTGCCATTTTGCATCGCGGCCTGACAGAGCAACGCAAAGGAAGGTGCGTCGGGCGACAATTCCGCCGCCTGGGTGGCGAGGTGCTCCGCGTCGGCGGCGCGAGTGCCCGTTTGCAGATAAAGTTGCGCGAGCTCTCGATATCCATCCGGGCGTTGCGGCTCCAACCGGATCACCTCCTGAAAAGCCTGTTCGGCACGCTCGCGCAATTTCAATTTTCTGGAGACCCGTCCCAGATTCAGTTGCGTCAGGCCGTCTTTGGGATCGAGCCGGGCCACATCCTCGTAGAATTCGAGCGCCTCACGATCCCTTCCCGTTTGCTGGTGCAGCACCGCGAGCTGCAGGCGGCACAAAACATTTTTAGAATCCAACGCAGCCGCGCGCCGCCAGAGCTGCTCCGCTTCGCGCGCTTTTCCGAGCCGCATATAAACGCGGCCTACATCCGTGTGCGTGCGGGCGACGCTTTGCCGCGTGATCCCGAGCGAATCGAATTGGGCACGCACGCGCCGCGCCTCCTCCTCTTTCTCCCTCCGCAAGGCCAAAGATTTGTCGAGACACTGGCGGCTCCCGGCAGCGTCGCCAAGCTGTCCTAGGGTCAGGCCGAGTCCGTAGTAAGCTTCGGCGAAATCCGGTTTCAAACGGATCGCGGCTTCATAATTCGTTCGGGCGCGTTCGAACTCTCGCAATTGCTGGCAGATCTCGCCTAATAAACGGAAGCCGTCCGCTGAAAGCATTTGTCCTTGCTCAAGCATCAAGCGCGCTTCGCTTAGTTGCCCCTGCTGCGAAAGGGTGGTCGCCAAACGAAAACGCGCGCTGGGCGATCGGCCATCGAGTTCGAGGGCGCGGCGAAAATGTTTTTCTGCGCCGCTGTAATCGTCCCTGAGCCATAAGGCCTGGCCGAGGCTCTCGTGAGCATCGGCGCGCGCGGCGTCCAACTCGATCGACCGCGCCCACAACTTGATCGCGGCATCGCTGTTTCCCTGTTCCTCTTGAATGAGCCCTACCAAATAAACGGCATCATCGTTCGCCGGAAATTCGGACAACAACTTTTCCCCTGCATCGATCTGCTCCTGACGCAACGCGCGCTCGACATTCGAATCCGAATCCGGCAGCCGGTCCGAACCGGCTCCGTTTGTGGCGGCGCGGTGCTGCCCAACCGGCGCCGACACACTCGATCCCGAGACCGGATCCGTTTTCGGAGATCGAACGCCGGTTTTGATCCACGGCACAAGGACGAATCCCGCGACGGCAGCAATTCCCGCCATGGCGACCCCAATCCAGGCGATGGGCAAGTTGGGGCGAGCTTGCGACCGGCGCGGCTCCGGAGCTCGTGATTTCTGCTGCTTTCTCATGTGGCGCGCAATGCCAACCGGACTTTCGACGGAGAATGTTTCTTTCGCAAAACGCCCGAATTATAGCGACCGCCTTAAAAAATCCAACCTGGCAAAAAGCGATCACACCGGCCGTGCTCGGTTTCAGCAAGCGCATTCGGCTTTTCGATGTCACGCGAGCATCAAATACCGATTCGCGCATTTTTTCTGGTTGCTGCTGGTTTGGTTGAGCGTTGACGGCTTGGAAGTTCGTGTGCTACTGCACGAGGCGCATGGTTATTTCTGTCAAAACCGTTGCCCATTTTTCCGAGAGAGCAGGAGCGCGGCTGCTCTTTCGACTGTCAGACTGGATGGCGATTGGCGACACCAGGAGGGGTTATGAATTGAACTGCACGGGAATGAAATTGCGGCTCGATCTTGTCCTTGGCGCTTTGTTTCTCATCGTGAGCTGCGTGGCTTCCGACAATGCCGGGCCTACGGGCATGCGGTTTGAGGAGAAGGATTCGCTGGTGTTGCCCGTGCGCGTGCACTTGCTGGCAAACACAAACACGACGGACATTCACACACGCCTGACGGATGCGGATGTGACCCGCATTTTCGGGAAAGTAAATCGGGTGTGGTCGCAAGCGGGGATTCGTTTTCAGGTTGAGTCAGTGGTGCGCGAATCAGCGGTGATGCCTCTGGAGCAGGGCCCGAACGAGATTCCGATGCTGCAAACACGGCATTTGCTTGCTTTGCGCCCCGCCGTTTCCCGCGCCACGAACCTTTTGCACGTGTATTACGTGCATCGATTGCCGGTGAACGGGATTTATTTTCGCGAAGCCATTTTCGTGAAGGACACCGCCTCGTTGCGCGAAGTCGAAGGCGGCATCGATGAGCCGATTCCGCGTGTCACCTCGCATGAACTCGGCCACGCCCTGAAACTCGATCATCGTCAAAACCGCACCAATCTGATGGCCTCCGGAACGACCGGTATCGCGTTGAACACGGACGAAATTGATCGTGCCCGTCGCGCTGCGAAGGAATTGTTATTGCATCTCGCAGCGGACAATTTCAGCGGTGGATTAAAGGCAAATCGCTCCATCCCTCGATGACCAGACTCGATTTGGCTCACTCGAACGTCCCTCCAGCAACGGGTTCACGCCTGCGTCGGATCGATGCGCACGTCCATATCGTGGGCAATGGCAGCGGGGGAACTGGCTGTTGGATCCGGCGTTCGCTGGTGCGCGCACCGCTGCATCTGCTCATGGCGCGGCATATCGGCCTGCCGCCGGATTGTTTCCGCGGCGATTTGGACCGGCTTTATGTGGAACGGTTGATCGAACTGGTGCGTGGCTCGTCGCTCGATGCCATCATCATTCTCGCTCAAGAGCAGGTTTATGATGATCAGGGCCGCGTCCGGAATGATGTCGGGACCGCTTACGTCCCGAATGATTACGTGCTCGCTCTGGCGCGGAAGCATCCCGAATTTCTTCCGGCGGTTTCGATCCACCCGGCGCGTCCCGACGCGCTCGAAGAACTGGAACGCGCCATAGCCGCAGGCGCGGTAATGATGAAATGCCTGCCCAATTGCCAGAACATCGATTGCCGCGATCGGCGCTTCACAAAATTCTGGGAACGCATGGCACAAGCCGGGTTGCCGCTGCTCGCGCATACCGGCGGGGAACATACGTTGCAAGTGGTGCGCCCGGATTTGTCCGATCCGCGCATCCTCGAATGGCCACTGCAATGCGGCGTGACGGTGATCGCCGCCCATTGCGCGACCAGGAGCGGAATATTTGATCCGCAATTCTTTCCCATTTTTGCGGAAATGACGCGGCGTTTTCCGAATCTTTATGGCGACAACAGCGCTTTCAATGTGCCGAAACGCGGGAGCGTGGTGCGCCAATGTCTGGAATCACCGCTGGTGGACCGGATGATTCACGGCAGCGATTTTCCGGTGCCGGTCTTTGGTCATTGGGCCTGGATGCGGGGCACGGTGGATTGGAAATCATTTCGGCGCTGGGAGCGAGAACCGAACATTCTGGAAAAGGATTATCAACTCAAACGCGCCATGGGTTTTCCCGAGGCAACGTTCACACGCGTGAATCAGTTGATTCCAAAAACGCAGGTTCCAACACACCGTCATTGATTTCAACGGAGACATGATCTGGCCAGGACCGCGACTCCGCGAGTCGCAGCGCGTGACGGGTCTCAAGGTGAAAATATTTCACCCATCACCTTTGTTTGCGGCGTTTCTGCGGCTGGTCTTTGACACAACGCGGTCCGGTGCCTGACTTGCTAACTCACTTCGGCTGTCAGGCTGAGTTGCACGGCGGCGTCGAGTGGCATTTCCGAAATGCCGAGGGCGAGCCGGGCGTGTTTGCCGCGATCGCCAAAGGCGCTGTTAATCAATTCGGACGCGCCGTTGAGCACTTTCGGCTGCCCGCGAAAACCGGGTGCGGAATGGACGTAACCTTCCAGCTTCAAAATGCGCTGAACGCGATCGAGGTCGCCGACCGCTTCTTTCAATTGGGCGAGCGCGTTTAGCACGCAAAGGCGCGCCGCGTCGTATCCTTGCTGCTCGGTTAATTCCGCTCCGAGCTTGCCTTTGAACGCGATCTGCCCATCGCGCCAGGGCAACTGGCCGGAAGTGAAGATGAGATTGCCCGTGCGCACCCAGGGGACGTAGGCGGCGACAGCCGCGGGGGCAGGGGGGAGTGGAAAGCCGAGCGCTTTGAGTTTGTCTTCGGTGGTCATATTCAGCAGACTGCGGGCGTTTTTAACCGCTCCCCCGGGCGTAACCGATCCCTGCGGGCAGCTCAAGCACATTATGAAAACGATTAAACAACGTTTGGCCGCGGGCGAGACGGTGCAGGTATTCATGATGGGATCCCTGGCCAACCCCAAACTCATCGAGGTGGTCGGACTGATGGGAGGCATTCATGGCGTTTGGATTGACCAGGAACACTCCGCCATTCCGCATCACGAATTTGAAATCATGATGATGGCCTGTCGCGCCGCGGGCCTGGATGCATTTGCGCGCGTGCCACCCACAGATTACGGAACCATCATGAGGCCGATGGAAGCGGGCGCGGGCGGCATTATGGTGGCGCAAATCCGCACGGTGGCGCAGGTGCTTCAGATGGTCGAGTGGGCGAAGTACCCGCCGATCGGTGTGCGCGGACTTTTTATGGCGAATTACGAAGCGCGTTACGGACTGGCCGATGCGCGGCAGCATCTGGAAATGGCCAATCGCGAACGGTGGCTTTGCATTCAAATCGAAACGCCCGAAGCCGTCGATTGCGTCGAGGGCATTCTCGCCGTTCCGGAAGTGGATGCTTTATTCGTCGGGCCGTCGGATCTCGCCGCGACGCTCGGAGTGCCCGGCCAGGTGCTGCATGAAAAATGTGTGGGCGCATTGAAGCGCGTGGCGAAAGCGACGGAAGCCGCGGGCAAATCCTGGGGAGTGCTCTCACGCAATCCGGATCATGCCGCGCTTTGTCGTGATCTCGGTTGCAGGTTGTTCAGTCTAATGGCTGACATGGACCTCGTGCATCGAGGGTTTCATGCCAGCAAAAAAATGTTCGGCGGTTTCTTTGAGTAAAAACCCATGAGTGACCTGCGAGTTTCAGCAGCCTTGCTGCGTGAGTTCTGTCGTGACGTTTTTGTTCGCTGCGGACTAACCGCGCCGGAGGCAGTGACGACTGCCGACAATTTGCTTTTTGCCAATTTGCGCGGCGTGGATTCGCATGGGGTGATCCGCCTTAAGGTGTATTGCGACCGTTTGCGCGCGGGCAGTTTTAAGAGGGACGCCAAACCGCAATGGATTAGCGAGAGCCCCTCGACCGCGCTGCTTGATGGCCAGGCGGGAATGGGCGCCGTAGTGGGGCAAGCGGCGATGGCCGTGGCATTAGCAAAAGCTTCCGCTTCAGGATTGGGTTACGTGGCTGTGCGGAACAGCAATCATTTTGGCGCGTGCGCTTTCTACGCATTGCAAGCGGTCGAGCGCGGTTGCATCGGTTTTGCGGCCACCAATGCCGGGCCGAGCATGGCGCCGTCCGGCGGCTGCGAACGCCGCCTGGGCAACAACGCGTTTGGGTTTGCCATTCCGGCGGGGCGACACGCACCTATCGTGCTCGACATGGCCACGGGCGCGGTGGCCTGGGGCAAGATTTTTTTGGCGCAGCAGGAAAAAAAGAAAATCCCGGTGACCTGGGCTTTGGACAAATATGGAGTGCCCACGGATGATCCGGACGTGGCGGCACAAGGCGGACTCATTCAACCCATGGCGGGCTACAAAGGCTATGGATTGTGTCTGCTGATTGACCTGCTCACGGGAGTGTTGGCCGGCGGGGCCTTTGCCAATCAGGTGCGCACGTTGTACGACAAGATCGGGGATCCAACTGAAGTGGCGCATTGCTTTGGCGCGTTGCGCATTGCTTCCTTCATGCCGGAAAATGAATTTCTCGAACGGGTCGATCTGCTGATTGATCTGATGCATCAATGCCCGGCCGCTCCCGGTGTGGAGAGCATTCTCGTTCCGGGCGAGATTGAACATGCGACGGCGCAACGCCGCTCTCGAGAGGGAATACCGATCAATGCCACGCTCGCCAAAGAACTGCGCGAATTGGCTGTCGAATTAAATTTGCCGGCGCCGTTTTGATCATTCGCCCTCGTTGCGGATGAGTCCGCGCGTTTGCCGCGCCACCAGCGAAGCGTAATACTCGCCTCGTTTCATCAGCTCCTGGTGCGTGCCCATTTCATTGATCAAACCGTCCTTCAACACAATGATGCGATCGGCGTGCACCACGGTCGAGAGCCGATGCGCAATGACAAAGGTGGTTCGCCCTTTTCTCAAGTGATCGAGTGCTTCCTGCACGAGCGCTTCCGATTCCGCATCGAGAGCGGATGTGGCTTCGTCGAGAACGATGATGCGCGGATTTTTCAGGAAGGCGCGGGCGATGGTGATGCGCTGGCGTTCGCCGACGGACAGGCGGCTGCCGCGTTCGCCGGCCATGGTTTCATACTTTTCCGGCAAATGACTGATGAAGGTGTGGGCATTGGCGGCGCGGGCGGCTTGTTCCACCTCCGTCAGGTTCGCCTCCGGCCGCCCGTAGGCGATGTTCGCGCGCACGGTGTCATTGAAAAGCAGCGGATCTTGCAGCACCACACCAATATTTTTGCGCAACCAGCGTTGCTTCAGAGAACGCAGATCGTGGCCGTCCAGGCGAATCACGCCTTCATCCGGATCATAAAACCGCATGAGCAACGCCACGAGCGTGGTTTTGCCGGAACCGCTCGGGCCCACGATGGCCAGCGTTTCTCCCGGCTTCACCGTGAGATGAATGCCGCGCAATACCGGGCGGTCCCGCTGTTCGTAAGTAAACTTTACGTTTTCGAAAATGACCTCGCCCCCCACCGAATCGAGTTCGATGGCGTTGGGCCGGTCGCCAAGCGTTTCTTGAAAATCGAGAATCGCGAAAATCTCCTCGAGCGAAACCTTGGCCCGCTGCAACGTCTGATAAATGCCGCTCAATCCTTGCACCGGTCCGAATAAACCTCCGACGTAACCGAGAAACGCGATGAGCGTGCCCACGGTGATTTCGCCGCGCACGACGAAATATCCGCCGAGCGCGGTGGCGGCGATCCGGGCCAGCATGATGACCAGATTTGTCGCCGCACCGAAACCGGTGTCGATGCCAACGCCCCGAATGACGACACGATTGGCTTCGCGCACCGACTCGAGGAAGCGGCGTTTTTCCAAATCTTCCATGGTGAAGCTTCGGACCGTGACAATGCCGGAGAGCACTTCATTAAAGCGCGAATAGATTTTGGACCATTGATCGAGGAGTGTGCGTTCGCGGCGCGTTTGCTCGGGGGCGGCCAATGCCGCAATGACTGCTGGCAGCGGCGCGAAACAGAGCACCAGCACCGCCAGCGGCCAGTTCAATCGCAGCATGACGACCAGCGAGATGGCGAGGTACAGCACCGCCGGAAAAACGTTGAAAAGAATTTGGCTTACGGCGCCGATAAATCCCTGAATGCTTCGATCGAGCCGGGTCATGATGGCTCCGACGCCTTCTTTGCGATGGAAGCTGAGCGGCATGCGGTGGAGGCGCTCGACGGTGGCTTCGAGGAGCGCGTGATGGAGGCCAAGTCGCGTCTGCCAGGTGAGCCAGTTGGACCAGCCGCCGGCCAGTTCGCGCAAGAGTCCGAGGCCGAGCAAACCGCCAACGCCCCAGAACAAGGGATCAAATGCACTGTCGCGGGTGAGGTTGTCGAAAATATATTTGAGCACGAGCGGTTCGGCGGCATTGATGGCTGCAAGGATGAGCGTGATCAGGAAGAGAATGAACACGGCCGCGCGAAAGGGATAAGCGAATGCCAATGCCCGCCGCCAGCGCGGTCCAAAAGTGGGAAGTGATTTGTTGGAATTTGCTTTGGCCAACCCGCCCTCCGTACTGCACGCAAGGTGGACTCAAGCGAAAGGCAGTTCAAGCCGGGCTCTCAGGAAGGCAAGCTATTGCATGAACAAAGCGGGAGAGAACCGCGAAGCAACATGAAAGCACTCGAATGAAAACCAACTCCATTTACTTCCGAGCGATTGGGAGACTCACGAGTAAGCGGGCCCAGCCACTGGCCACTGGCTGAACTGGATAATGCCCTGAAGTGATTCGCGTTTGTTCGCGTCCATTGGCGGTTCGACTGAAACTTTGGCTTTAGTCCGAATCCGGTTTATCCAGGTGTTCGCCGGGCGGGAGGTTTTCGAATTCGACAAAGTGCTCCGGCTTGAGCGGCTCGGAAATTTTGTTCTCTTCACCGAGCCATTTGCCGAGGTCAACCAAACGGCAGCGTTTCGAACAAAACGGACCGTAACGACCCGCAAACCAATCCCCAACCTTGCGGCAGGTGGGGCACTT
>JBFMDG010000240.1:0-9763 GCA_040754135.1 Verrucomicrobiota bacterium | reverse complement strand
AACCGCCGATACGCCCGGCTCCTCCGTGCTCTTCGTGATTACGATGCCGATGACGTTTTCGAAATTTATCTGTCCGCCCTCTCCCACGTTTACGATCCACATACCGATTACCTCGGGAAATCCGAGCTCGAGAATTTCGCCATCGGCATGAAGCTCTCTCTCTTCGGCATCGGAGCCCTGCTCCAGTCCGAGGATGGCTACTGCAAAATCAAAGAACTCGTGGCCGGAGGTCCAGCCGCTCAAAGCAAGAAAATCAAACCCAACGACAAAATCATTGCTGTCGCGCAAGGCGACAAAGATCCGGTGGATGTCGTGGATATGAAGCTCAATAAAGTCGTGGAAATGATTCGCGGGCCGAAAGGAACCGAAGTGCGGCTGACGATCATTCCTGTGGATGCTCCCGATCCTTCCGTGCGGAAAGTGGTCACTCTGATTCGGGACGAGATCAAGCTCGAGGATCAGGAGGCCAAGGCGAAACTGATCGAGTTGCCCTGCGAAGCTTCCGCGAAACCGATGCGGATTGGGGTGATTGATCTTCCATCGTTTTACGCAAGCTTCGATATAGGGGAGCAACCTTCGTCCGAGCAAAAGAGCACCACGAAAGACGTGGCAAAGTTGATCCGAAAATTAAAGGAGGAAAAGGTTGGTGGAATCGTGCTGGATTTGCGGCGCAATGGCGGCGGTTCCCTCGAAGAAGCCATCAATTTGACCGGCCTATTCATTAAAGAAGGTCCTGTGGTTCAAGTGCGAGATCCCGGCGGCAAAATCATGGTGGATTACGATACCGATCCGTCGGTGCTTTACGACGGGCCGCTGGTGGTGTTGACGAGCCGGTTTAGCGCTTCGGCTTCGGAAATTGTGGCTGGCGCATTGCAGGATTACGGCCGCGCTCTGGTGGTGGGCGATTCGTCCACACATGGCAAAGGCACCGTTCAATCGTTGATTCAGCTCGCCAATATCATGCGCCGGCGTCCCGCCGAAGATCCCGGCGCTTTGAAGGTGACCATTCGCAAATTTTACCGTGCAAGCGGTTCCTCGACCCAACTCAAAGGCGTCACGCCCGACCTCGTTTTGCCTTCGGTCACGGCGCACATGGAAGTGGGCGAAGCCACCCTGGAAAACCCGCTTCCTTGGGATGTCATCACTTCGGCAAAATACGAAAAATTAAATCGCATCCAGCCGATCCTCGAAGAGTTGCGAAAACGTTCGAATCAACGCCTCGAGGCCGACCAGGATTTCGCTTACCTGCGGGAGGACATCGAGCGAATGAAGAAAGCGCTCGAGGACAAAACCGTTTCCTTGAACGAAAACAAACGGCTTAAGGAAAAAGAGGAGAACGAAGCCCGCCATAAAGCGCGTCAGGCGGAATTGAAAGCCCGGCATGATCCGGAAGAAAAAGTTTACGAGATCACCCTCAAAAATGCCGATGAACCCGGATTGCCCGAGCCAGCCACTAAAGCGGTCGCCGAATCGAAGTCTGACAGTGACTCCGATCCAAAACCGAAAGCGGAAAACGATTCGGAAACAAAATCCGATGTGGCCACAGCCGATGAGGAAGAATCCGACGAGTCAAAAACTCCGGCGGTGGATGCGATCATGAAAGAAGCGAAGCGCATTCTCGTGGATCTCATCGAACTCTCTTCTCCCCCGCCAGCATTGACCGAAGTGGCCGCTCCCAAACTGGGCGCCACGCGGGCGGATTGACCGGTCGCCAACGAGTTGTTTGCGTTAAGCCGCTTTTCGCAGTGAAAGCGGCTTATGTTTTCCCTGCGCAAGATATCGGACCGTGTTGGCCGGACGTGGGAAAACCACATCGAAAGCCGTCGCGACAACCCCCGTGCGCGATAGGGGCGGGAGATCCGCAAGGTGATCGACGTCCCGCACGAGAATGTATTTGGCGGAATATTCCTGGAGCACACCGATTTGTTCGTGAATTTTGTTTTCCGGCGCGGGAGATTCGACAATCACGGGCCGGCCGAGATATCGTTCGAGAATCGGCTCATAGGAATTTGGCACCACCGAAATCACCGATCGGCCAATTTCGCCTACTTTTCCTTCGTCCATCGGCAATGTCCCCAGCTTGGTTTTCTTCTTCACCGCGCCAAATAAAATGGTGATCGACTGCGCCACGGCATCACGCAGCATGTTGAACAGATTGCGTATGCGCCGTTGCAACCGGTGCAACAAGGACGGCTGTAGCAACTTTTGAATGTCTCTTTCCCAGATCGTCCGTTCGCGAGTTCCCTCCGCCGGGGAAGGACGGAGGATGCGATCGATGCTGTCCAGGTTGTGTTCATAAAGCACGTAGGAAAGCTTTTCGAAAGGCGCCGCCTCGTTTGGCGCCGGATCGAGGCCAACTTCGAGGCAATTCGAGTACACGCGCAGGCATCCTGAAATCCAACGGCCATCTTTCAGCCGGACGTGAACCTGATCTCCCTGGAAACGTTTGAGACACGGATCTTTTGTGTAGCGCTTGACGATTCCCGCCACCAGCGCGCTGGCGAAAATCAAAATGAGCGGAAGCCAAAATGCGAGTTGTTCCATGCCATTTGCCGTCTGATGTGCCGTGTGCCTTGTCCTTCCTTGCAGGCATAATCTAGCTTGCTTCCGCGAAAGCTCCACCCGCAGCCTTGCACGCCAGCCAATAATCACTAACTAAGGCTTGAGCTCTCGTATGCGGAAATCTGTCAGACGCGCCCAATGTTCTGCATCCGCAGGACCTTGATAAGCCTGAAGGCTGATTTTCGGCGTGCCCCCCGGCGGGATGGGCAGGTCGCACCGGCCGGCCTCTTGCCAAGGCTGGTTGATCGATGTTCGAAATGCTCCGCGGATTTCCCGCCCCGATTTCTCAAGCTTGAGCTCCACTTGCTGACTGTCCAACGGGATGATGGCAATGGTTCGCGTGCGATCCTTCTCTTCGCGTCCCATCACGATGCTGAGTTTTCCGTCCACCATTTCCTGCCCCAGCTTCACCATGTGACTGTCATCGTAATACCAGACCAGATCGACCTGTTCATATTGAGCCGTTGGATTATGGCGGACGGTCACAGTGAATTCCAAATGGTCCTTGTTTTTGGGAACAGGACGCACCAGCACATTTTTGGCGTCATTGGCCGGGCCCCACATGTTGCCTGGTTCGACTTTGATTTCCAGCCCGCCATCAATAAGGCGCCAGGCTTGGCGATGTTCGCGGACCCAAACCCAACCTTCGCCGAGTTTGTTCGAGAATTTTTCCTCGAACAGAACCACACCAGAGTCTTCAGCCAACGCCAGACTCGATAAAAACACCAAAGTGAAAGTGGCGAGTGCGTTCAGCATGCGAGCCGCGGAGTTTTTGCGCTTAACCATATCTTTGATCCTCTGCTTATATCGGGCATCTGCGATCAGGAACGAGCCTGCCGAAAACGGCGGAGATGCGCCAACCCGTTTTGCGGAGCCGGTAAACGTCAAGCTCCAGACCGACTTCCCCTCTGTCCCCTCTGTCCGACCTGTCTGACGGTCCGACTTCCGCTCTTGCCACGGCAAAACCGAGCCGGTAACGTTGCCGCCGAAATCCCGGTAGAATCGCGCGACTCCTGGTTTTTTGTTCTGTCAAAAAGCGGATCGAGTCGTTCGTTTGCCAGGAGAACGCAATGAACCTTGAGTCAGAAATCGCAAGGTTAAAGGCGGAGTGGCTGAACCGAGCCGAGGCAAATATCCACTGCTCAGAACCACGCTGGGGCGCGTGGCGCGTGGTCCTTCGAGCAGGACCTGAAACAATCCGGCGCTGTTGCCGGGCCGATGAAACCGCGCTTTTTTCATAGTTTGCTTTTCAAGATCGGCGCCGGTGTTATTGCCGTCGAATTGCTGGCCCTGGCGGTGATGGGCATCTTTTACGTCCGTCGTTTTCAAACCGAATTGGATGAACAGCTGAATCTGCGGTTGCAAGTCCCTTCCGAACTCATCGCCCGGAACCTCCTCAGTCATGATTCGATCACCGATGCACAAACCATGTTCCACCTGGTGGGCGAAGAGTTGGTGGACAGTTTGTTGGTGACCTCGAATAAAGAAGTGATCAAAGCGTTGCGTGCGGATTTGGCGGGCAGCCAGGTGACGGCGATTCCTGAATTGAACCCGGCCTGGTTTTGTCCGACCAACGTCTGGCCCATCCTTGAATCAAAGCACGATGGAACGAACCAATGCTTGATCAGCATCACAGCGATTTCCCGCATCGGATCTTCCCAACCGGTTCTTTACTGCTATTTGAAGGTCAAGACCGAGGAAACCGAGCGCAACAAACGCGAGCTGGCTTTCATGTTTTTTGCCGGATCGGTGCTGACGCTCGTGACAACATCGGCGGTGATTGTGTTGCTGTTCCGCTGGACGGTGGCTGATCGGATGGAGCCGCTCGTTGCGGGAATGCGGCGCGTGGAAAGCGGAGATTTGAGTATGCGCGCGCCGATCGCCGGCATCCGCGATGAAATCGAGCTGCTGCAGTTGGGCATCAATTCAATGGTCCAGGCGCTGGAAAAGCAGGTGAGCGAATTGCAGGTCGCGAAGAAACGTTGGGCCACACAATATGCCGTTAGCCAGATATTGAATGAAGCCAAGCATTTTGAAGAAGCGGCCCAGCGTGTCTTGCAGACGTTCTGCCAGAATTTCGAATGGGCCAGCGGCCAATGTTGGATGGTCCATCCTGAAACGCATGAACTCGTTCCGACTCAAACCTGGCCGGCGGATCCTCAGCTCGATCCCGCCAAGAGCTGGGGGTTGAGCCAGCATCCGAGCGAAATTGCCGAACGCGTGCGTGCGAGTGGGTTCCCTCTCGTCCTGCGAGACCCGAGTTCAGAACCGCACCCTGAGAAAGTCGCGCCCGAGGTTCCGCGGAAACAGGCCATCTGCGCTTTTCCCATTCGCAGCGAAACGCAAATTTATGGGGTGATGATGGTGTGCAGTCCGGAAATCCGGCGGGACGAAAAGCAATTGCTTGAGATCGTGCATCAGATCGGGGCGCAATTGGGCCGATTCATCCAGGGCAAACAGGTCGAAGCAGCGCTCATCGAAAGCGAGGAGCGCTTTCGCCTGATCGCGAGGGCCACCGACGACACGCTGTGGGATTGGAACATCCGAACACAACACATCTGGTGCAGCGACGGATTCCAGCGGTTGTTCGGATGGGACATAAGCCGGATTCCGCCTGGGCTTGATTGGTGGCATGCCCGTCTGCACCCGCACGAACGCGCCAGCGTGCTCGCCCGCTTCCAGGCCGTGCTCGATTGCCGGGAACAGTTCTGGTCGGATGAGTATCGGTTCCGGCGCGCCGATGGCACCTATGCTTTCGTTCTGAATCGCGGGTACATTCATTATGATTCGGAAGGACAGCCAACCCGAATGATTGGTTCACTCATGGATATCACCGACCGGAAGCTGGCAGAGGAAGAACGGCTGCGCCTGACCGGGCGGATCATGGAGGCGCAGGAATCTGAGCGCGGCCGCGTGGCGCGTGAATTACATGATGGCGTCAATCAGATTCTCGCCGCGGCAAAGTTCAGGGTTCATTTACTCGAGGAAAAGCTCCAGCAGACGGGCAATTCTTTGGAAAGCCACGCGGGCAAAGCGCGGGATCTTCTCGAGAAGGCCTTGAAAGAAGTCCGGCTCATTTCGCGCAATCTCCGGCCGAGCGAATTGGACGATCTCGGATTGCTGGCCGCGGTGCGCAGCGCTTGTGACGAATTCCAGAGGCGGCATCCGGTGTCGCTGCAGCTGCATTGCAACCGCTTCCCCGAAGTGCTGCCGCCGGAAATGGAATTGATGCTCTATCGCATCATTCAGGAAGCGCTTTCGAATATTGAAAAACATTCCGAGGCCACCCGGGTTTCCATTCAATTGATTCGCGAAGGCCTGCAATTGGAACTGACCATCACGGATAACGGCCGCGGATTTGATGAAGAAAATCATCCCGCCGGGCTCGGGCTCATGAATATCAGGGAACGCGCTGCTTTCATGGGCGGCAACGCAAGCATCATTTCCTTGCCCCAGCGCGGCACCGAGATTTATGTGCGCGTGCCGCTCAGCGGCGTGGCCGAAAAGCATCCATCCACTCTGTATGAAGCTGAACAAACCGACGCCACCACCTGACCGGGAATCTGTGGGGAAATTGCGGCTTCTCCTGGTGGACGATCACCCGCTCGTCCGTGAGGGCATTCGCGCTTCGCTCGAATCGCGCCCGGATTTCGAAATCGTCGCACAGGCCGGCAATGGCCGGGAAGCAGTCGAAAGAGCCCGAGTCCTCCAACCCGACCTGGTGCTTATGGATATTAGCATGCCCGGCTTGAATGGTTTGGAAGCGACCAAACTGTTATTAAAAGAGTGCCCGGGCGTGGCGGTACTGATTCTTACCGTCCACGATAATCAGGAGTACATCCTTGAAGTCATGAAATCCGGCGCGCGCGGATATGTTTTGAAGGACAGTTCCCCCGAAGAATTGATTCACGCCATCGACAGGATTCGCACAGGCCAGGAGTTTTTCAGCCCGAAAGTGTCGGAAGTGCTGGCGAGTGAATTCATCAAACTCGCGCGCACCACCGAACCCGTCTTGCCCGAACCACTGCTCTCCGATCGTGAAAAGAAAGTCATCGCCCTCATTGCCCAGGGGCTGAGCAGCAAAGATGTCGCAAATCAACTCGATATCAGCGTCCGCACAGTCGAAACCTATCGCGAGCGGCTCATGCGCAAACTCGAACTCAACAACATTGCAGATATGACTCGTTACGCCATTGCCCATCACCTCATCGAATTGAAATAAGAGCTGCTTCGTGCTCTGCTCAACTCGCCGAACAAATCCTTTGACGATCCTTTAGCAATTGACCGATGCTCCCCTGCCATGGCGCTGCTGGAAATAGCCCATCTGCAAAAATCATTTTTGAATCCAGAAGGCCGCCGTCAACTCGTTGTCGACGTGGCCGAGTTCAAACTCGAACCCCAATCCCAAGTGGCTCTCCGCGGCGAAAGCGGCTCCGGAAAAACCACCTTCCTCAACCTCATCGCCGGAATCCTGAAACCCGATGCCGGCTGGATCCGCATCGACAGCCACGAAATCTCCGGCTTGCGCGAACCGTATCGCGACCGGCTTCGCGCCACCTCGCTCGGCTACATCTTCCAAACTTTCAACCTGCTGCAAGGCTACACTTGCCTCGAAAACGTGCTCCTCGGAATGTCTTTCGGGCCTGGAGCCGATCGCGCTTTTGCTTCGCACCTCCTCGCGCGCGTTGGACTCGCCGACAAACTCAAGCATTACCCGCGTCAACTCTCGAGCGGCCAGCAACAACGCGTCGCCGTCGCCCGCGCCCTGGCCAATCGCCCCAAACTCGTGCTGGCAGACGAGCCGACCGGAAATCTGGATCACGCCAATGCCGCGGCGGCGTTGCAATTGATGCGCGAAGCCTGCCGTGAAAATGGCGCTGCGCTCTTGCTCGTCAGTCATGATCCGGCGGTGCTCGCAGCGTTTGAGCGAGTGCATGATTTTCATCAACTGAATCGGGCCGTGGCCAAGGAGGCAGTGCCATGACCATCCTGAGGGTGGCGTACAAAAGTCTGCGCCAGCACGCCGTTTCCACGTGCATTACAGTGCTCTCGATTGCGCTGGCCGGCGGTTTGTTGATGTCGGTTTGGTCGGTCAAAGATCAGGCCGAATCGGCCTTTACCGAAATGACGGGAGGATTTGATGCCGTTTTGGGAGCGCGTTCGGCCCGGCTGCAATTGGTCCTCAATGCCGTTTTCCATTTGGATTCCTCACCCGGGAATGTTGCCTGGGAAGATTTTCTCGAAATTCAAAAACATCCAGGCGTCGCTCTCGCACTCCCCATCGCCATGGGGGACAACTATCAGGGCTACCGGCTGGTCGGCACTACCACGAATCTTTTCACTGATGTCGAATATGCTCCGGGCAAGCGCTACCAGCTCGCCGCAGGGCGCATTTTTGAAATGGGTTACGCCGAGGCGGTGGTGGGAAGCTTTGTTGCGCAGCGGCTCGGGTTGAAGCCTGGCGACGATTTCCATCCGTTTCATGGGTTGATTTTTGATGAGAAACAGGAACACGCCGAAGAATACAAAGTGGTTGGGGTTCTTGAACCCTCCAACACGCCGGCGGACCGCGTCATCTGGATTCCGTTGGAAGGAATTCAAAACATGACCGGGCACGATGAAAAAGCCGCGCACGAAATCAGCGCCGTGCTCGTCAAGTTGAAATCCCCGCTGACGGGGCGGACGCTTGAATTGGCCTACAACAAGGAAGGCCAGCGGCTCACCTTTGCCTGGCCTATCGATCAGGTGGTGGCGCAGTTGTTTGACAAGATCGGCTGGTTCAACCGCGTCCTTGCTCTCGTGGCCTATCTCGTCGCCATCGTCGCCATCGCCTCGGTTCTCGCCAGTATTTACAATTCCATGAACGAGCGCCGGCGCGAAATTGCCATTTTGCGGGCCTTGGGCGCGCGCCGGCGGACGATCTTCAGTTCGGTTGTCCTCGAAGCGGGCATCATTGCCGCCCTGGGCATGATCTTGGCCTTCGGGTTTTACGCGGTGATCCTCAGCGCCGTGGCGAAAATCGTGCGCACCCAAACCGGTGTGGCGCTCGAAGTTTGGGCCGCTCATCCGGTCCTGCTCATCGCACCGATGGCGATGATTCTCCTCAGCGCCGCGGCCGGATGCGTGCCTGCCTGGAAAGGTTACCGCGTCGAGGTGGCGGAAAATCTCTCGCCGGTTTCCTAAACGGAAACTCGAGCGGACATCGAGGGCGGCCAGCCAATGTATATCCGCCAGCCACCCGCGAATGGTTCTTCGATAGTGATAGTGATGATTGGGGTGGCGATATCTTCGCCAGAGCGGCTCGTTCCAACCACAAATTGCCAGTCACTCGCCGCGCGCCTATGACACCGTCAAGGAAACTAGTTTACATCACTCCGATCACAGGTATATTCGCTGGCCTTGGAGCCGGCGTGGCGGAATTGGCAGACGCGCCAGACTCAAAATCTGGTATCCGCGAGGATGTGTGGGTTCGACCCCCTCCGCCGGCACCATCGAAACGCGACCCGGTCGCCCTTCGCCTTTCCAATGCAGAAGAATCAACCAACCTCGATCCACTGTTCGGCCATGAAACGCGCCATCTTCATTCTGTTGTTTTCCCTCGGCCCGCTCGGCTCCGCCGCCAATGAGGAAGGATTTGTCCCGCTGTTTAACGGACGCGATCTTGCCGGGTGGGTGAACGTGAATTGCGCTCCGGAAACTTTCACCGTTCGCGATGGAATGATTATTTCGACCGGCAAACCGACGGGCGTGATGCGCACCACTCGGCATTACGAAAATTTCATTCTTGAACTTGAATGGAAACATCTCGTCGCCGGCGGCAATGCCGGGCTCTTCATCTTCAGCGATCCGGTCACCGCTCCCGGCGTGCCTTTCACCCGCTCGATTGAGATTCAAATCCTCGATGGACGCAACTCGGAGAATTACACGAGTCACGGCGACATTTTTTCCATTCACGGCGCGAAATTCACGCCTGACCGTCCACATCCGAATGGTTGGGAACGCTGCCTGCCCAGTGAACGCCGGGCGAACCCTGCCGGCCAATGGAATCATTACCGCGTGGAATGCCGTGATGGCCGCGTGACGCTGGCGGTGAATGGCAAAATTGTTTCCGGCGGCGCCCATTGCAATCCCCGCAAGGGCTACATCTGCCTCGAAGCAGAAGGTTCTGAATGCCACTTTCGCAATATTCGCATTAAAGAAT
>JBFMDG010000239.1:0-9786 GCA_040754135.1 Verrucomicrobiota bacterium | reverse complement strand
TCGCGCTGGCGCGCTCGGGGGACAGGCGGGACGCCTGTCCTACTTTGGTGGCGAGTGTGGCGCTGGTCATGATGACTGAAGTGTCGGCGCCGAAGAGGCGCACGCGGAGGAATTCGGCGACATTGATCGGAGCGGCGTGCAAAGCGAGATTGCGTTGGGCTTTGCCGGAGCGTTCCACCCAGTAAACATAATGATCGGCCTGATGACTCAGGAAAACCGCCACCGCCTCGCGCAGTTCTGCCAGACGCCGGTTGCATTCCATCAACTCCTGGCCGGTATCCTTGTCGTCGCTCAGCTTGATGAGTTCGGTGATTGCCTCGCGCAGTCGTTGTATTGGCAAAGTTAAACAATCGGGCACCAGATCCGGCTGGCGAATCCGCAATTCCGTCCAGCTCCGGGAGGCGTTCTCGCCTGAGACCCGCGTGGTTTTCTGCCGATCGATCACCTCTTCGCATGCGGTTTCCACCTGGCCGAAAAATTTTTCGGAGGCATCCAAAACTTCCTGGACAAGCTGGACGGCCTTTCCCTGTACGAGCGTGGCCAGCAGGCCTTTTTTGGTTTTTTCGTTCCAGAGCCGGTGGAGCGCGAAGCGAACCTGGCCGCTGGTCACGCTGACGCCGATATGTTTCGAGGCGACCTGCTCGATGGTGTGCGCTTCGTCGAAAACGACGAAATCATTTTTCAAGAGCACGCCGCCTTCGACCTCTTCTTCGAGGCCGCCCAGGTGCATGAAAAAAAGGGTGTGATTCAGCACGAGCACGTCTGAGGACAGAATGCGGCTGCGGGCGCGTTGGAAAAAGCAGGGCGTATTTTCCTTGGCGAAATCAGATTGAAAGCCGCAGAGTTTGGGCGAGCAGAGGCCGCGTTCGGAACAAACTTCCTGCCATACTTTGGCATCGGGCTCGATCGCAAAATCCGACAGGCTGCCGTCTTTGGTTTGACGGGACCAGGCGTAAATGCGCCGGAGCTCCTCAGCTTCCGGCGAGGTAAACAATTGATCCGCCTGCTTCATCGCTTTGGCCAGCCGGCGTGTGCATAAATAATTGTGCCGGCCCTTGAGCATGGTGAAAGAGAACGGAACCGGAAGCACCTGCTCGAGCATCGGCAGATCTTTGCCAATGAGCTGTTCCTGCAAATTGATGGTGTGCGTCGAAATGATCGCTTTCTTTCGATTCGCCACGGCGTAAAGAATCGATGGAATCAGATACGCCAAACTCTTCCCGACTCCCGTGGCCGCTTCCACAATCAAATGCTCCTTGCGTTCGAGGGCGCGCGCTACCGCCACAGCCATTTGCTGCTGTTGCGGGCGGTACTCGAAATTCTTCGAACGCGAAAGAATTCCGGTCGGCGAAAAAATCTCCTCAACCTGCCGCGCGATGCCGGCCTCCGGCCCGGCCGGCTGATATTCCGCAATGCTGATCATACCCGCCGAAAACTATTTGCGGCGCGACGTCACCTCGATGGCCGCTTTGTTCTTGGCAATCATGTTGGGGGGGAGAATACCGCGCCAATTGGTGTTCGGATACACCACCGAACCGCGGCCGATAATGCTGCCAGGATTGAGCACGGCGTTGCAGCCGATGTCCGTGTGATCGCCGAGCAGCGCGCCGAACTTGCGCAAGCCGGTGTCGAAGGGGCTCCCATCCATCTCCACCGTCACGTTGCCGGCCACGAGTTTGATGTTCGAAATTTTTACGCCGGCGCCGAGATGCGCTTTGTAACCGAAAATGGAATCGCCGACGTAACTGAAATGCGGCACCTGGCAGTGGTTGAAGAGCAGCGCGTTTTTGAATTCGCAGGAATTCCCAACGACACAATTGTCCCCAATGACGACGTTGTCGCGGATGTAGGCGTTATGACGGATCTGGCAATTTCGACCGATGATCGCCGGGCCTTTGATCATGACCCCGTCTTCCACCACAGTGCCTTCGCCGATGAACACTTTGTCGCCGATCCAGGCGCGTCCTTCGCAGCGATTGCGGAGTGCCGGCCGGACGTTGGCGAGGACGTAGGCGGCGATGCATTTCAGCGCGTCCCAGGCATATTCACATCCGTCAAAAAGAGCCGCATGCTCCGTCTGGCTCAGATCAAACAAATCCGCAGGCTTGAACATGCCAAGAGGTTACGGGAAAGAATCGACGTCGCAACTGAAAACCCCCAACGCAACACGCCAGGGCACAACCTGTGGCGTGCATGCGTCACAGCATTTCCGTACGCCGGCAATTTCCTCTCGTTCTACTACTCGAACTTGAGCCGAAAAAACCGCGCACTCACAGGTGGCGCCAGCAGGACCTCGATCCTTCCGTCACGTTGTTCTTTGGTTTGATCGATCCGTTGCCAGGGCGCAGAGCCGAGCGCCGAGGTTGATTCAAGGACATACTGCGCTGCCCAATCCGGCCAGGAAACTTTGAGTTGATTGCCGGCCATTTGCACACGCAGTCTTGGCGGCGTGGCATCATGCCAAATGGCAAAACCGACGCTCGGTCTGCCATCGGCTGTCGAGAAATTCCCGCCCACGTACAGATTCGTGCCGCTCGAACTCAAGGCATACACCGATGAGTTGCGGCGGCCCGGCGGTGGCGGGATCGGCAGCGGAGTTTTCGGGAAATCAGGCGTGTGATTTGCGAGCGACGGCTGAAGGGTCACCCAGGCGTCCCCCGTCCATTGCGCCAGCAATGGCGTCCCCTCGAATGTCATGCCTCCGACAACGATCGCATCTTCAGTGGCGACCATGGCATACAGGGGAAAATAAGAGCCGCCAAGACAACCGGAACCAACACGCCCGACGCCCTCTCCTATCGAGGACCACGTCGATCCATTCCACCTTGCGATATTGTTAAGTGGTTTCTCTCCCGACCGATCAAAACTGCCAGCGGCAATCAGGTCTCCGCGCCAGAAACCCAACGATGTGACCGAGATCAGAGCGGAACAATCCGACGTGGTCGAAGGGTCGAAGTACAACCACAGTCCTTCACCCACCGGCGCCCATTCCGAGCCATTCCAGGAGGCAATGAGCGATCTCCGAGTCGTTGAATTGAAACTAAACCTTCCGGCCAGATAAAGTTCCTCGCCTCGCGCGATGATGCTCGAGACGCTGTGTGAGTTTTCCGTTAATCCGCCGGAAAGAATCTGCCAGGTTTGCCCATCCCACTTGGCCGCACCAATGACCTCTTGCGCGCCAGGAATGTTCAACTTGCCGCCCACATAAACGTATCGATCCGTCGCCGTCACCGCCGCAACGCTTCCGCTGATTCCATTGCCCAAGGCCGTCCAGGTGCTTCCGTCCCAGCGCGCCACGCTTTTCGCGGAAACGCCGGAGATTCCAGTAAAGGTTCCGGCCACGATGAGATCCGTTTTTTGTGCAGCGAAATCCAGCACGCTTCCACCCTCGACCACCGCAAATGCGTGCCAGCGCGCTCCATCCCATCGGGCGATGCTCTGGGCATCGGTGCTTCCAGCCCGTGTGAAATCGCCCAAAGCAAAGACATTGGTGCCAAGTGCAAGGATTTTCGAAACCGCGCCATAAATTCCCTGAAAGTTTTCGTTGCCCAATCCGTTCCAGAGTTGCCCATCCCACGCGACCAGGCCTTGGGCAATGAACTCGCCTGCGCGCGCAAAGTTCCCGGCCACATACAACTTCCCATCCGCCGATAACAAATCGTGAATGCGAACCCGATCGAAGACAGCGGTGCCATGCACGCCGCCGCCAATTTCCTCCCACGCCTCTCCATTCCAGCGCATTGGACCGGCGCGGCCCCCCCAATAAGCCGGCTGGTTTCCCGAAGGCGCCTGGTAAGGTCCCGCAGTGCCTCCCGCGTATAAATCCGTTCCATTCGCTGCGAGCGCGCTGACGACCAAATCGACTCCGCTACCGATGGGCAACCAGGCGGCGCCGGTCCAACGCGCAACGTTGGTCGCGGCCACTCCGCTGGCGGCAGTGAAAGACCCTCCAACGATCAAATCATTTCCCGAAGGCAAGAGGCTCAGGATCCGTGTGGAAACCTGGTCCGGCGGCAGGTCCCCTTCGAGACCTGTCACACCCGTTTGCACCGGTTCCCAGGTGAATCCAGTCCATTGCGCCAGATGATTCAGTTGCAGAGTCGTCGCGCGGAAGAAACGGCCCCCTGCGAATAACTTTTGGCCCACCACAGCCAGCGCGTGCACTTCCTCCTCCGCGCCTCCCAATCCGAACCACATCTGGCGCCAGGTCGTTCCGTTCCAGCGGGCGATATTGAAGGTCTGAACATCTCCCGCGTTGGTAAATCGGCCAGCCACAATCAGGTCGCCCTCGAGATACTCCAAGGCGTTGACTTTACTTTCGGCACCGCGAATTCCAGCGCCCAGCGGATGCCATTGCGAACCGTCCCAAACAGCCACGCGGCTGGCGGTAATCCCGCCAATGAAACTGAAATCACCGCCCACATAAACCAACTGATCGATGATTTTAATCGTGCGCACTGGGGCGTTTGGCTCGCCAAAGGGCACCCAGGCGCGTCCGTCATAACGAGCCAGATTATTCGCCGCCGTGCCACCAATGCGGGTGAAAGATCCGCCTGCGAAAATTGCGCCCGAAGTCTCGATGACCGTGAACACTTCGCCGTCGGTCAAAGGCAGGCCGAACCGATCGTCCCAGGATCCGGACGGTTGAGCTTGTGCATGGGTTTGGGTTTGGGTTTGCAAAACGATCGTGGTGTTTAGAAGCAGCAGCAGACAAGCAATAACGTGAGTTGAATAGGTGAGCAGGTATCTCCTTGATTTGCTTTTCATGTTTCATCCTTTCCTTTCCCCCCGCGCCCAAAAAATACGCAAACGCCGCGGCCTTGGACCTTGAAACAACCAGGGGAGCAGTGAAGTGACTACGCCGATGTGAAGAAAAAGACAAGCTTAGTTTTTCAAGATGAGGCAGCCAGGCAGTTTCATGCAGCTTGATCCCCCTCGATCCAGCGCAAAGTGTCCAGCCAAACTTGTTAGCCCGCGAGTCAGGTGCGGTCACGCATAGAAAATCAGCGTTGGCGCAGGCGAAAGAATATCAGGCTCGAATTGATGGGGAGGCGAACGGTGAAAGTCTCGCTCCCGTGGTTAGGTTCATCGAGAACGCGCTGCCACGAAATCCCGTGCAGATCGGAGGTGGATTCGAGAACAAAATTCGTGGCCCAATCCGACCAGGAGAGTTTCAGTTGCCCATCGACTCTTTCGGCCCAAATTCGAGGCTGCCGAATCTCATGCCAAATGGCGAAACCAACGCTGGGCTTCCCATCAGCAAGCGAGAAATTCCCGCCGACGTACAGATTGGTGCCGTTCCAGGCGAGGGATTTTGTTTGGGAGTTTACCTGACCCCAGGCAGGCATCGTAAATGAAGGGTGGGCGGCCCCATGATAATCGCAAAGGATCGCTTCAAAGGCAGGAATTGACCCCGAAAGGCCCGACCTCAAGTTTGACCACTGCTGGCCATCCCACTTGGCCACTAAGCTTGCGGGAACTGTTCCCACGCTGGGGAACATGCCACCGACATAAACCGCGTCCTCCGATGCGGTGAGCGCTGTGACTGGTATGTACTGGCCCTGGTAAAAACAATTGTAAGCCGTGCCAGGAATCCCTAGCGCAAGCGGACTCCACTTGTAACCATCCCATCGTGCGATGTTGTTCAGGGGCAAATCTGCAGAACGCGTAAAACTCCCTGCCGCAATGAGGTCGCCTTTAAAAAAGACCAAAGCGGCAACGTTCGTCATCCCGCGACAGATGAAATGCGCGGGAGCCTCTCCAGTTAACCCTTGCCCCACAGCATTCCAGGTCGACCCGTTCCAGAATGCAATATTTTTGGCGTGGACCGCACCGACTTCTTCGAATTGCCCAGCCACGTACAGTTCATTGCCACGTGCTGCAAGCGCTTGGATGTGCCCCCAAGGACTGAAGGCGTCGGAAAGGAGCTGCCAGCTCGTTCCGTCCCACCGAGCTACCCCCAACTTTCTGCCCAGGCCAGGTACGTTCAGAAACCCTGCCGCATATATCGCTTGATCCGTTGCGGTCACGGTCGACAGTTCACCGTCGAGGCCGTCGCTGAGCGGTCTCCAGTGCGATCCATCCCAGCGGGCCACGCGCTTGGCGGCAACTCCGTCAATATGCGAGAAATTTCCCACGACAATCAGGCTGTCGCCCTGTCGGGTCATGTCGAAAACCGCACCGTCGCGCAGCGTTCCGATCGGGCTCCATCGACCTCCGTCCCAACGGCCGAGGCCCGAGACATTGGTACTGCCCGCGCGAATGAAGTACCCGGCGGCGAACACGTTGGTTCCTATTGCCACGACCTTGTAAGGAAAATCAGATAAGCCGTGCAGATTCTGATTACCAACGCCATTCCATGACCGCCCGTCCCACACCGTTAGCCCCTGCGCGATGAATCCGTCGATATGAACGAATGTGCCCGAGGCAAAGACAAGCCCTTCGCGCGACAACAGCGCTTTCACCCGTAATAAGTTATATCGGTCGAGCCCGGCAAAATCGGCAATCTTATCCCATCTGTTGGATTCAAATCGATGCACACGTGCGCTCCCCCCGAAGCTGGCAGGTTCAAACAGATGACAACGTTGATAGGGCCCAGCGGTTCCACCGGCGAATATGCACTGCTCATCTCCGCTCAACGCGAGCACAGTGATCTCCAGCCCATTCCCCAATCCAGACCAGTTCGCGCCATTCCACCGCGCGATATTTGTGGCAGTCATGGCGCCAGCTGAGCAGAATGAGCCGCCCACGATCAAATCCCGCCCTTGGGGAAGAAGGCTGAAAACTTGCGTGGAGGGTCGGTCAGGCAGGATGCTTTCAGGGCCTTGAACTCCATTTTGCAAGGGTTGCCAAAAAACTCCATTCCACCTGGCGATGTGATTGACGCGAAGTGTTCCCGACTGGAAAAACCTTCCCGCCGCATAAAGGTCGGATCCGATCACCGCCAGGGCGTTTACCTGCACATCGTCACTCGCATCGCCCAAGCCCAACCAAAGTCGATCCCACCGTGCCCCATTCCATCGCGCGATGTTGAACGTCTGCAACTCGCCTGCGGCTTGAAAGCGCCCCGCAACAATCACCTCCTTTGCGAACAGTTCAATGGCGTTAACGCAGCTGCCGCTTCCCCGAATGCCCGCACCTAACGCGCGCCAGCTTTGGCCATCCCAGAGCGCTACTTTTGAAGCGGCGATACCGCCAATGGAATTGAACTCGCCTCCCACGTAAATGTGATTGCCGGCTGCTTTGATGGCGTAAACCGGACCGTCTGGCTGGCCGAAGGGGGCCCAGTTTCGTCCATCGAAAACGGCCAGGTTGGTGATCGTGGCTCCGCCTATAAGCGTGAAGGCGCCGCCAGCCACGACCCGATTCGAACTCGAGGCGAGGACGAACACCTCACCGTTGTTCAAGGGCAAACCGAAACGATCATCCCAAGTTCCGGGGACGTCTGCCCGGAGAGTCAATGACAGCAGCAGGGAAGGGATAATTCCCAGGCAGAGCCGCTTGAACGCCAATTTCATATGGGCCGTCGAAGACCAACGGCAGCTTTTGACGGCTGCAGAGAACAAGCAAGCTCTCTTTTTTCAAGTAGCCTCGTTGCGAGCGGTCGCAACGCGCTTTCCGCGCGCTTTGGAACACATTGTGGAGTTGCGTGAGATGGGTGGCGGCTATATTCAGAGCGCAGATGAAATACCGGATGTTGCCAAACTCAGAGCTGCGCCTGTCGGAAATTGGTTATTCACTGCGCCGACTGGTGGACCAGATCGGACGCCGCCTGAGCGAAACGGAGGCGCAAAGACTCCTTGGCCGCTGCTTTGATCTGGGCGTGACGCTTTTTCAAACGGGCGACACGTTTGGCTTCGGCGCCAGCGAAGAGCTCCTCGCCAAAGCGCTTCGGTCCCATCGCGACGAGGTCGTGATCGCGACGCTGGTCGGTTACGATTTTTATCATCGGTTCGAAAATAAATTGCGCACCGGGCAGGAGGTGGTGCCCGACTTTTCTCCGGCCTTTATTCGATTGTCCACGGAACAGGCATTGCGACGCCTGAAGACGGATCGCATCGAGGTTTTGAAATTGCATCACCCGGGCCGCGCCGAGGTGGAGGAAGATGCCCTTTGGGAAACGCTGGCGGCCTTGCGGCGTGAAGGAAAAATCCTGCATTTCGGCGCCGCTTTCGGGCCTGCCCGCGGCTGGCTTTATGAAAGCGTCGATTGCATCCAGCATCGGGCGCCGGCGATTGTCGAACAGGCCTGCAATCTTTTGGAGCCATTTCCGACGAACCAGGTGATGCGCGCGACGTACTTCGCATTGCCAGAACCGGGCCTGGCCGTCGAGGAGCTCCCGGATTTTCAGCACGGACGCACTTCGGCCGAGCCGCAATTCAAAACGCGCCTGCTCGTCCGCGATCCGCTCTGTCGCGGGATCTTGATCGGGAATGCGGCAGTGGCTGGCGAGCATCCGGAATGGGTGCGGGCGGCGCGCGATTTTGAGTTTCTGACCGGCAAAGAAACGGGTCGCACTCTCGGGCAGGCCGCATTACTTTGGCTGCTCGCAGAGCGAACCGTGGCGTCCTGTCTTGTGGAAGAAACCGACGGCGAACGGCTCGCTGAACTGGCGGCGGCCCCGGAAAGGAATCGATTGACGCGCGAAGAACTCGAACGCGTGGACGAGTTGCACCGGCGCGACCGGCGCGCGCAGGCCCAGCCTTTGGCAGGCACCATGAAAAGACCATGAGCGAAATCAATCAGGACTTGATCGCCCGCAAAGAACGGTGGGCGCGCAAAATGGCCGGCAAAGAAAAACCGGCCATACGATCGACCAACCGCCTGCCGCCTGGCCAGCGGGAAGTGCATAACTTTCCCGTGCTCGATCTTGGCGTGCAGCCGGAAATCCCGCTCGAACGCTGGGAATTGAAAATCCATGGCCGCGTGGAAAATCCCGTCACACTGAAATGGGAACAGTTCCTGGCTTTGCCGCAATTCAAGGACGTGAGCGATTTCCATTGTGTCACCACCTGGAGCCAGTTCGATCTGGAATGGGAAGGGGTGGCTTTTTTCACAATCGCCGATCTGGTCAAACCGAAACCGGAAGCGACGCACGTGTTTTTCAAGAGTCACGACGGGTATTCCACGAATAATCCGCTCGACGCCTGTTTGGATGACGATGTGTTAATCGCGCACAAGCTTTGGGGGAAACCGATACCGAAGGAGCACGGCGGTCCGGCGCGGGTGATTATTCCGAAGCGTTATGCGTGGAAAGGGGCCAAGTTCATTCGCGAGATTGTATTCCTCGATCGCGATATCCTCGGATTTTGGGAAGTGCGCGGCTATTCGAATACAGCCGATCCCTGGTCTGAGGACCGGTTTGCTTAATACATCGACGCTCGATCATCGCGTTGGCGCGCATTGCACCGGTGGAAAAACGGTTGACCACGGATTACACCGATAACAGGGATGGGAAAAACAGCGGATCGGAGGTCATCTGAAAAATCCGTGTGATCCGAGTCATCCATGGTTAAAAACTCTTCCAAACTGGCGTTGCACTCGGGAAGAATTTCATGCGGCAAGGGCACCCGCGGACAACGCGCTTTCCCCCCTTTCATCTTGTTTTCCACCGGGTTGGCCGTTGAATATGGACCCTGATGCAAACCTTTCCACAACGGTGTGCGAAATGGTGGGATGAACATGGGCCAGTTCTATTGTCCTTCTTGCCGCATATTAAAAGGTGGAACAGCGCGACGTCAGAACCAAGGGTGACATGAAATCACTTTTTCTTTGCCTCTGTATTCT
>JBFMDG010000238.1:0-9800 GCA_040754135.1 Verrucomicrobiota bacterium | reverse complement strand
ACGAACGCGGGACAGCCGTCAATCAGGCAGGACCTGAATCGCCGAACGTCGCGCGCAAAACGGTTGCGGTGGTCAGGCCGCCGGTTTTGGTTCGGGCATTGGGCGTTCGGATTTTCCCAATTCACCCCAGGCAATCGGCACGATTTTGGGAACAAAAACGATATAGGCCAAAATGCCGAAAAGCAGCATGGTCGAGGCGGCGGTGAAAGCGAAGAAAAACGAGCCGGTCTTGGCCACAATCCAGCCGGTGATCGGCGGCGACATCACCCCTCCAAGATTGCCGATGCAATTCTGTATTCCGGCCCATTTGCCCGCCGCGCTCGGGCCGGCCAGCGTTTGTGTGACCGCCCACACGTTGGAAGTGAACACGCCCAGCGAGAGCGACGCGCCCACCAATAAAATCATCGAGACAGAATTATCCTTCACATACGCGGCGCCCTGCATCAGCACAGAACAACACAGCAATCCACCGATGATAAATGTTTTCCTCACGCGCGTCGGCGTGCCGCCTCGCGCAATCAACTGATCCGACACCCAGCCGCCGAGGATGGAGGTGAGCGCCATGCCCCAAAATGGCAACGAGCCGAGCAGCGCCATCATCGTCATGCTCAAGTGGCGTTCCTTTACGAGATAGGTCGGGAGCCATGTGAGCAGAAAGTACCAAACGTAACCCAGCGCGAACATGCCCAGCGATGTGCCCCAGGCTTCCTTCACCGACAGGATGCGCAGCATGGAAGGGCTAACGACTTTCTCTTTCTTCTGCCGCGTCGTCATCGAGGGCATGAAAAAAATCCATGGCAACAACCAGAACAGGGAGCCGATGCCCATGCCGATGAACAATGCCGGCCAGCCAAACCGATCCACAACCAAACCGCCAATCAAAGTGCTCAACGCCGGGCCAATCTTGGATCCGGCATCGACCAGTCCATTGGCAAAGCCGCGTTCGTGTTCGGGAAATTGACGCGCCAGTATTTTTGCGCAGGCGGGATAATTGACGCTTTCTCCAATGCCCAGGAGCAAACGCGCGATGAGCAACGCCGAAAATGTGGTCACGAACCCGGTCGCGGCCATGGCCAGTGACCACATCAAAAAGCCGAGCGCATAAACCCACTTCACGTCATAACGATCGACGAGCCATCCCGCCACCAGTTGAAACAGAGCGTAACTCCAGAAAAAAGCCGAAAGCAGCCAACCGGTTTGAATTTCATCGAGCGAGAATTGCTGACTAATGAGCGGCGCCGCTACCGACAAACTCCCGCGGTCGATGTAATTGATCGTGACTGCGGAGAGGAGCAACGCCAGGAGGATCCAAGGACTGGAAGCGCGTGAAGGTCTCACAAAACTTTTTGCCTCACGAAATGGAATCCATGGATTGGCGGGATCTTCACGGGTGAAAAGGCGGGATGGCCGCCACGCGCTTTCCATCGATCATTTCCTGCGCGAAGATCGTGAGGCGTTGCACGACGCGTTCGATCAGTATCGACCCGGTTTCAGCGGTGGCCCGGGCCGGCTTTTGATCCACTTGATCGGTCCACATGGCGGTGCGGACGTTTTCCGGAAACAGCGCCAGCGCGAAAGAAGTCTCAAATTCCTGAGCATGGCCCGGAAGGTCCTGCGGCAATCGATGCCCTGTTTTCAAACACTCCTTTGCGTCATCCACCGTCAGCACATCCCAGTACGAGAGGAATTGCAGGTTGACTTGATTGATCCGGACAAACTGATCCCAAATGCCCAGACAAGGCGCGACATTGCCTCCATGTCCGTTCAGGACGAGCACGTTTTTGAAACCCGCCCGCACCACGCTGTCGATCAAATCGGACAAAACGCTCAGGAACGTTCCCGGCCGCAGGGACAACGTCCCCGGATGCCGCATGTGATGTTCGCTGATACCGGTCATGACCCCTTCCGCCACCAGAACGTGAGGCCGAAGCGCAGAAGCCACTGCCGTCGCGACATGGCAAACGCTGCGCCAGTCATGTTCCATGGCTAGATGTTCGAGGTGCTGTTCGATGGCGGCGATGGGCAGGATGCACAATTTGAGTTCGCCCGATTGCATGCGCGTGCGGAACTCGCGGCGTGTGAGCTTGCGCAAAAGAATTTCCGAGGCACTCATCTTTCCAGACAGCACAAAAGGTCGAGCGGCGTGATGAGCAGGTGCACGGGCGGAGTTAACTGAAATCCCAGGCAAAGTTCAAGGACTGCGTGTTTCCGATGTCGTTCCGGAAGTCTCCTCGCGTGCTGCGCGAAACGGCTCGCTCCCGAACGGTCTGAAAGGAACCGGTCAACGGAACGACTTGCGCAAGTCGATCTCGATTTCCACGCGATGTGTCTCGTTCGATCGGATCGAAATCGTGCGCGTTCCCACGTAGCCAATGTCGGGTTGCCGTAATTGCAAACGATACTCGCCAGGCGGGACGTTCGTGATGACAAACCGTCCGGCAACATCGGTCACGGCAAACCAGGGATGATCGAAAACATAAATCCATCCCCGCATCCATGGGTGAATGTCACACCCGAGCATGACCGGCCGTTGGCGTTCATCCGCTTGAAAGGTGTGCGTGTATTCGCTCCCGTTGGCCACATAAATGTTGAACTCGTTGCCAGCCTCAAAGCTGGTGGCGCGGACATTGTGGTTTGCGGGATCACTGTTGGTGAAACGCACCGGCTGCCCATCGCGCGCCCCGATCAGATGCGGAACGAACGTGCTCTCCTGTTGATCGATCTTCAGGGACGGCAGCTTGTTGCCGGACAAAATCGATCGAGGGTGTTGCGCCGGGGTTTGCTTGTTCGGTTCGAGAAAGGCCAGGACGTAGCGCACTCCGCGCGTGGCGCGGTCGATCTCCAGCAGGTCGCGAAACAAACCCGAATCATCAGCCACTCTCGCTTTCGGAGAGGATTGCGGGGATATCACCGTTCCAGTCACACAACCTCCGTTTAATTCATTGGAGGAATTTGCGCTCGGTTGCTCCGCTGCGCAGCAAGGCAACAACCCGCTGGCGAGGGCCAGCATCATCAGGAATCCGATCGCTCGATTCGGAAAAAGCATGGGACAGAACGGTAAACCGATTCAGTGCGAGATCAACGCGCGGATCATCCAGTCCGGTCAGTTTTTCAACGGCACGAAAAGCAGCTTGCCCGTTTTGGTTTCTGGAATCACCAGTTGCCCCCCGCGCTCATCGAGAAAAAAATCTCCCGGGCCGTGCAAATTCTCCACCAGCACCTCAGGGTTCCGCGCCTGCCGATCGAGCCGCCAGATTTTTCCTTCCGTCCCGCTCGACACGTAAATCATTCCCTTTCGATCCATCGCAATCCCGCTCGCACCACGATAGCCAGTGGCAATCAATTCCGCGTCCGCTTTCCGCGAATCAAAAATATTGCCCATGAAAAACTCGGAAATAAGCAATCGATGCCGGCCCAGCACAATCAGACTGTTCGGACAAGGCATCTCGGATGAGGACTCCACCAACACGCGAGCCCGTCCATCCATCAGCACATGATAAATCCGCCCGATGGCGGGGAGCGTCCTGGCCTCTTCCGCATACAAGGCCCAAAGTCCGCTCGGGCCAAACAGGCGCGTGTTCGCCCCCATGTCACAGACATAAACACTCTTGCCGTCGAGAGCCGACGCGACATCACTTAAGTAACTGATCGGTTTGGGGAAATTCTTTTCTTCTGCCAGAATGGTCGCACGGCCTTTGTCATCGATTTTCCAAATCTTTTTCGAATCGGCGACAATCAATAATGTGCCGGTGTAGGTGATTCCTTTGGGCTCGTCAAATCGGGTGGCAAAATCTTCAGCCCGCCCGTCCTTCACCACGCGCACTCGACCGTCACCGGGTTGATCGCCCATTCTCACCGTCACATAAAAATGGCCGCCGAAAGCCTGAATCACGCTCTCGGGGCGTTCGCCCACCAGAACCGACTTTGGTTCGGCGGCTCGAGTGGGCAACCCGATAAAAAAAGCCGTTAAGAAAATCCGCAGCGTTATCATGGGCGCATTCATGCAGTTCATGCAGTGCAGTGACTCGGAGCAGTCCTGCCAAATCCCGCGCGAACGTCAATTCAAAACGCTATCGGAGCGAGGACTTTGACCCGCAGCAGCGTGGCGAATCATCCCAAATCCCTGAGAAAGTTTCTAGGTAACCTTGCGTACGATGCTCCGCAACATTGCGTACGGCAAAATACGCAATGCCCGGATTTGAACTCCCTCGCCGCCTCCTGCTAAACCACGCGCACCGAAAGCTGTGTTCCGGTTGTAAAACCTGTCGGCCGGCATCGATTGCTGTAGTTGTTGTGTTGCAAACGAACGCCCATAGTTCGCCGAATTCCTTCGCGCTCGAAGCGCTCGAAGCGCGCGTGCTGTTGTCCGCTGACGGCTTGTCGCCGCACCCGCTCACTTCGCCGGGCGCCACCCTGGATCCGCTGGCCGCGAGCGCGATTGAGCTTCAGGAAAATTCCACGTTCAACTCGTCCGCCGCCGCTCTCGCTTACGATCCTTCCCAGCAGCTCGATGCCATTTTTGATTCCGGCGCTTCCGATCTGCTCTTCGAGGCCAGTGATTTTTCAGCCGAGGAGGCCGCCGAAACGCCACCACGTTTCTCCGGTTCAGCCGCCGCCGAACCTTCCACGCCCACCACAACCCCGATGGAGTATGCCGCTCCAAACGGACAGGCGTTGAACGCGACCCTGAAATTGAACGGGTCGAAACTCGAACTCGTGGACCATTCCAGCCAGAAGGTTCTCAAGTCCCAGGATTTGCTCTCGATTTCCGAAGTCATTATCACCGGTTCGGAAAAAGATGACTTCCTCAAAATCGACGCTACGGATGCCGATGCCTGGTTCCTCAAAGTGAAATTCAACGCCACGGGCCAGACGACCGAAGCGGGCGACCGCCTCGAAATCCTCGGCGCGCCGGACGTTGAAACAACCTATTCTCCGGCCAGCAAAGGCGGTTCCGGCGCGGCGAAGCTATTAAAGAATCCCGTGTCACCCGCCGATGAAATTTCGTTCAGCGGCGTGGAAGCGGTGACGGTGAGCGGCTCGTCCCTCCTTACCCTGGTGACGCCAGGTGGCGCGGACAATTTGCTCATCGAAAAGGGCAGCATCGCCACGACCACAAAAATTTCCGGCACGAGTGGTGGGAAGACCATTGTGCCGCTGACGTTCTCGAATGTGCCGAACGTGGTCCTCGACGCGGCGACCAAAGATCCGGGTGTGGCCAGTTCGATTCCGGTGATCAACCTGTTCACCGGCAAACCGACGGACCAGGTCACGATCAACGGCAAGTTGACCGCGGCCGGCCTCAAGAATTTCTCGGTCAACACGGGCAAGGGAACCGACACCTTTTTCGTCCAGGGGAATGATTTCGCATTGCCGGTGACCGGCGGCGTGTTTGGGTTGAATGGAGGGGAAGGGGAGGACACGATTTTCGCGGTCAACGCCACATCGAGCGGCAGCGTGGACGTGGTGAGCGGCAATGGCGAATTCCGCGGAACCAACAGCACGAAGATCGGTTTGACGAGCGTGGAAAAATTCCGCGAAGCGCCGGATCGTCCGGTCATCATCGTGCCGGGCCTGGGGGCGTCGTTTGCCAAAGATGAATTTCTCGGCGCCTGGTTCACGCGCATCGGGCTGGCTGCCGACCAATTGGCCATTGATCCGATTGGCGACACTTACAAAGATCTCCTCACCACGTTCCAAAATGCCGGCTATCGCGAAGGCTCTTCGCTGTTCGTGGCCAACTGGGATTGGCGCCTGCCGCTGGCGCCGACCGACGGGACAATCGATGGCGTCATCAATGGGGTGAGCGGCTCGTCCATCTCCGATGATCAATTTCAATCCGGTCTCGATTACCTCGGTTATGCCTTGAAACAGGCGGCGGATCGCTGGGCCGAAACCCACAACGGCGAACGCCCGGCTTCCGTCGATGTGGTGGCGCACGCCACCGGCGGTTTGATCGTGCGCGCCTATCTGCAAAGCCCGGCTTACGGCGCCAACGGCATCGATGGCAAAGCGCTGCCGAAGATCAATAACCTGACCACCATTTCGACTCCCAATCGCGGGATGACCGAAGCCTACAATCTCCTCGAAGACAATTGGGGTTTCAGTCTCGACACAATGGAGCTCGGGTTGGTGCTGAACATCAGCTACGCGCGCATCATTGCTGGCGGACGCATTTTCACACCGCAAGGTGACATCACCCTCAGCACCATCACCACCGACGGAACGATCCATGGCACGCCGAGCCCGAAACTTTTCATCGCGCAGTATCTCCGCAGTTTGCGCGATGTGCTGCCGACGTTTGCGTTCATTGTGACCGGCACCACCCCGGAAACGACGACCGTTTCGAGCCTGAACGCGGATCCGCTGCGGCGGAACAATTTCCTGCTCGATCTCAATGACGGTCTCGATCTGACTTACCAGATCGGCCAGACGCCGTTAGGCAAAAACCCAAATCGCTTTGTCGATGCCTTGCTCGGGAACGTCACGGCCATTTACTCGACCACCAAAGCGACGCCGGAATCGGTCATCACGCAGACCGGCGGGACGGGAACCCTCACTTCGATTACCACCTTGCTTGGCCGCGCGGTCGGAGCAAACGAAGTCTGGTACAAAGATCAATCGACCGCTGATTCCGGGGATTCGCGGGTGTTGAGAAAATCGGCGGTGGATCAACTCCAGGCGGACGGGCGTTTCGGCGCCAAAATCAAAACGCAAAACATTCTCGACACGCAGGCCGGCGGCACCGCGCACGCCCAGTTGCTCGGAAACAAAACCGTGCTTGGCCATGCCTTGACCGCTTCGGGCCGTTCGCCGCTCGATTCGGATTATTCACTCGGCGGCGCGGCCAGCTTTTTCGTCAAGGCCTACCGGCTGATCAAGAACAGCGTCCTCACCTTCATCCAGGAACCGCAGCTTGGAGAGCAGCAGCCGATGACCGGCACAGCGGTCATCAACATTTTCCAGCAAACTCTCGCCAGCGTCACCAAGATCGTTCAGGACAAACTCGCCACCGAGCCCGCTCCCGAAGGCAGCTCGGAAGCGGGCAGCGACCTCATCAAATTCGAACAGGAAATCATTCCGCTGATTCCGTTGCCACTCGCGCCATTGATTCGCGTCGATGGCACTTTCCTCGAACTCCGCAACGTTACCTACAACAAGACGACCAAACAGTTCTCAGGCGAAGTGGGGATCGGCGCCGATGTGATCGCGCTGTTGCCGAACAGCGCGACTTTGCGAGTGACGGGCAACGATGTGACCGGCACGCTGAAATTCCAGAGCAATCAGTTCCAGAGTTTCACGCTCAAAGCCGGCGTGCTGCAGTTGCAGATCAAGGAGTATCTGGTCGCCAGCGCCAAGAACCTGACCATTTCGCCATTCGACACCACCATTCTGACGGCGGGCACGTTGTCGGCTGGAATCCCGGTCCTCGGGTTCACCGGCAATCTTTACGGTCTCGAGATCAGCAGCACGGGCCAGTTCTTCGCCACCGGTTTCGGCGTCGATACCCCGAGCGGCCTGCTCCAGAAACTCGGCCTCGGCAAATTCCTGCCACTCGACATTCTCGGCGCGGAAGTGCGGTTCCTCGGCGACGCGAACAACAACGGCCTGCGCGATCCGGGCGAAACCTTCACGCTCACCGATTTCGATCTCCTCATCAAAGGCGCCTTCAACGCGGACTTTTTCTCGTCATTCCCATTCACGCCCATCATCCAAGTGGGCCCGCAGAACGCCACGCGCGCCGGTGACGAAATCACGTTCTCGGTCACGATCAAGGACGGCACCATCGCGCCGAAGAACATTGGCCCGATCAAGATCGGCTTCCGCGATTTGAAAATTGGCCAGGTCACGCTCGGCGCCACGGTCACACTCGGCGGTTATAGCGACGGCGTCTTCAATCCGGATTTCGGCGGCTTCCTCAAGATTGAATCGGGTCTCGAAAATCTGACCGGTGGAGCGCAAGTGAACATCACGGGCGATTTCAGTCCGGACCTCGGCAAACTCCAGATCGCCGGACAACTGGCTGTCAGCTTTGATCTCAAATCGGGATTGATCAAAGCCACTGATGCCGTGCTGGATTTCGGGATGGTGATCGAATCACGGTTCAATGCCAACGGCTCCGTCACCTTCACGATCTCGCCGCCGTCGGGGCAATCGAATTTCCTCAAGGAACTCAGCGTCGGTCTGCTGCAGGTTAAACTCGGAAATTTCCTTACTTTCCAGGCGCGCAAAACCAAGATCGATTTCAACGCGCAAGGAAACCAGCCGTTGGTGACCTTTGGTGGCAGTCCCTCTCAAAACGTCAGTCCGACGGTAACCTTCAATCCCGGCTCCGTTCCCGATGGGTCGCTCGGCGCCATCTTCGGCACTTCAGCGGGACCGTTGAACGGTTGGGGTGGCGCGGTCGGCAATTTCGCCATTGGCGCCGATCTCAGTTTTATTCTGTTGCCTGGATTTTTCGTGCAGTTGCAAGTGGGGCCGAACGCGAAGTTTGGGCTGCCTGATTTTCTGCCGATCGAATTGCGCTCGGTGACGATTCAGTTCAACGACGGCGCCATCCAGAATGGAGTGCTGGTGCAGCCGTCGAATTTCTCGTTTATCTTTTCGGGCGGCATCCGCGAAAGCGGTTCGTGGCCGATCTTCGGCAACTTCTCCGGACTGAAAGTGAACGTTCAGAAATTGATCGATGGCGATTACATCAACGCGATCGAAAACTTGAGCGGCTTTTCGGTCGGAATCAAAAACGTCACCATCGGCGGCGTGTCGCTGAGCGGCGCACTCGGCCTGGGCATCGTCAATGTCAACGTCAATGGCACACCGCAAAGCGCGTTTTACTTCCGGCTCGGCGGCCAATTCTTCTACAGCGGGATCGGCGGCGGCATCGACATTGTGTTCAGCCAGTATGGTCCGATTCTGGCCACGATATCGGCGGGTGGATTAACCGAACCGAATACAGGATTCGTTTTCGGCTTCAAGAATGCCGGCTTCACCTTCGGCGGCAGCCCGCTCCCATCGATCACCGACGCGAAGGAGTTGCTCACCAATCCGGTGTTCTATAGCCCGGTCACCATCGACCTGGGTGAAATCGAACGGCGCGTGCAGAGTTCGCTCGTGCGCAGCGTGCCGACCTGGAACGACGCGTTCACGCTCACAGGCACGGCCACCGTGACGAACATTTACGTGCAGGGCATGATCTCGGGCGAGCTGACTTTGGCGGCGAACGTCGGGCTTACCGGTCCGAACGCGGGCTTGAAGATTCTCGGCAATGGCGTGCTCAATGCCATGGGTTTCCCGATGGGCAACGCGGCGATGCTGCTCGATCTCTCGAATCCGCTCGTGCCGCGGTTTGATTTCGCTGCCAGCCTGCCGGCGCCGAACAATCCGATTGGATTCCTCTTTCCGACCAATGCCACGCTTACCGCCACGGTGGACACGAAAGGCATCATCGAACTGCCGGTCGTCGGACTCGGTGTGTTCTTTAAGAAACTCGGCTTGCACACCCTTGGCACCGGTCAGCAATTGTTCGAGCAAGTGCTGACAAATGTGGCGGCAAATCTCGAAGCCGATCACTCGCTGCGCCTCGCCCAAATCCTCCTCGATATCGATGGCAACGGGTCGGTTTCCGCGACGGAGAACAGCCGCGTGATCACGGCGCAATTCATCACCGATCGCGCCATTGGCAATGCCACGGCCGGCATTCCGGGAATCTTGCTGACTGATTTCGATGCGCTGTTGGCGTTGCCGCCTGATCAATTTGCCAGCCGGGTTTCGCGCGGCGCGGCATTGATTCAGGAATTGCT
>JBFMDG010000237.1:0-9837 GCA_040754135.1 Verrucomicrobiota bacterium | reverse complement strand
AAAGCGTCGCGGATATCGTTGACGAATTGTTGTTTGGCTTCGGGCTTTTTGCCCTGGGTGAGCGCCGGGCGCGGGCCTTTCAATTTGCGGGCGGCTTTGACGCGTTCGTCTTTCAATGCGGAAACGCAGCGGGCGTAAACGGCTTCGGCAATGAGCGTGATGGGAATGCCAAGATCGGCGGAATTCTGCACGGTCCATTTGCCGGTGCCTTTCTGGCCGGCGGTATCGAGAATTTTTTCCACCAGGGGCTGGCCGTCTTCATCTTTGAAACCCAGGATGTCGCGGGTGATTTCGATGAGATAACTTTCGAGATCTCCTTCGTTCCACGTTTTGAACACCTGGTGCATTTCATCGGCGCTCATGCCCAGGCCGTTTTTCATGATGTTGTAGGCCTCGCAGATGAGCTGCATATCGCCATACTCGATGCCGTTGTGAACCATTTTCACGTAATGACCGGCGCCTTGTTCGCCGACCCAATCGCAGCAGGGGGCGCCGTCGGCGACTTTGGCGGCGATGGATTGAAAGATCTCTTTGACGTGCGGCCAGGCGGCAGGGGATCCGCCGGGCATGATGGAAGGTCCGCGGCGCGCGCCTTCTTCGCCGCCGGAAACGCCGGTGCCGATATAGAGGAGGCCTTTGCTCTCGACGTATTTCACGCGCCGGTTGGTGTCTTCAAAGAGGGAATTGCCGCCGTCGATGATGATATCTCCCGGCTCAAGATGGGGCAGAAGAATGTCGATAAACTCATCGACGGGTTTGCCGGCCTTGACCATGAGCATAACCCGGCGCGGTTTTTTGAGCAGGCCGACCATTTCTTCGATGGAATGGGCGCCGATGACATTGGTTCCTTGGGCTTCTTTGGCGAGGAACTCGTCCACTTTGGAGACGGTGCGGTTGTAAGCGACCACGGTGAAGCCGTGATCGTTCATGTTTAAGATGAGATTCTGGCCCATGACGGCCAGTCCGATGAGTGCGATATCCGCTTTTGGTTCCATTTGTTTAAAAAAGTGGGACGTACGATACAAAACCGGATGGCTCGCGCCAGAAGTATTTTTGAATCGGGGTTGAGCGGGTGGTTTTGGCGAGGGCATCTCAGCCGGTCAAGCAATCAGGCAAGTCTTATTAGAATTTCCACTTGTTTATTTGGCTGGAGCTTCCGATAAAAAACAGATGTGCAACCTGCCAATGGCACCGGGATTCCCCGCTCCCGAGGAATCCTTTCGCCTGGCACACATGCCTTAATGTTCAAATCAGTGCTGTCGTCACACCTGTGCAGCGCGCCGTTTTGATTCTGATATTGGTTTTGGTCTCCTCCTGGGGAGCGACCCTGCTGACTGCTGCGCCCTCTCCGAACGCAGCGGAAACGGCTCCGCTATCACTCTTAACGGAAGTGGCTCAGGTCCGAGGCTTATCGCCTCGAGAAGCCGAGCGCAGATACCCGGTCAAAATCCGCGCGGTCGTTACCTTCTTTGAATTGTCCTGGAATGGCTTGTTCGTCCAGGACGAAGGAGAAGGCATTTATGTCCACATCCAACAGGAGATCCCATTCCAGCCGCGCAGAGGTCAACTGATTGAAATCGAAGGCACCAGCGGCCCAGGCGAATTCGCGCCAGTCATTCTCGCCACGCGGCTCACCCAATTAGGTGAGGCCCCATTGCCCGCTCCCACCAAAGTCGCCGCATCCGAATTGATGACCGGTCAGGAAGACAGCCAATGGGTCGAGGTCGATGCCATCGTGCGATCCGTGCAAAGAGCGCCATCGGTGCTGACGTTAAAAGTGGCTTCCGGGTCCCATCAATTCAGCGTCGAAGTTTCCAACGTCGATGTCGCGGCCACTCCCGAATCTCTGGTCGATGCGGAAGTCCGGGTGCAAGGCGTCTGCGGCACTATCTTCAATCGGAAACGGCAATTGCTCGGGATCCGCTTGTATGTGCCCGAGCTGGAGCACGTGCTCCTGACCAAGCCGGCACCGGCTGACCCATTTGCCCTGCCTTTGATCAAGATCGGTGAGCTGGCCCAATTCAGGCGCAACGAGAATTTGAATCATCGGATTTTGACCGAGGGCATTGTCACCTATGCCCGTCCGAACAGCGAATTGTTCATTCAGGACGGCACGGAAGGCATGTGGGTGCAGACCGCTTCCTCACCATTGTTCCGGCCGGGCGAGCGCGTGCGCGTGGCCGGATTTCCTGCGGTCGGAGTGTACTCACCGATATTGCAAGATGCGATGGTGCGGTCGCTGGATGCGGTGGCGCAAGTCGAGCCTGTCCTGATTTCTGTGGATGAGGCGCTTTCGGGCGACTTTGATTCGGTGCTGGTGACGATTCGCGGGCGCGCGCTGGATCAACTCAAGCGCATGGGCGATCGGATTCTGATGTTGCGCGCCGGGGCGCGAGTTTTTGAGGCGCGTTTAGATGGCGCAACGGACGAAGTGGAATGGATTCCGGGAAGTTTGAAGCAGGTAACGGGTGTGTGTTCGATCATTCAGGTGGATGAGAACCGCAGTCCTCGAACATTTCGGATTCAATTGCGAAGCCCCCAGGATTTGCGTGTGGTGAGTGCTCCTCCCTGGTGGACGCCCCAGCGACTGAGGAAAATGCTCGTCATCATGGGACTGATCGTGCTCGTGGCGGTCGCGTGGCTTTTCATGTTGCATCGACAGGTGCAACGCCAGACGCGAACGCTGCAGGAGCGGTTTGAAACGGAGATGTCGCTCGAGAAGCGGTATCGCAACCTGGTGGAAACTTCGAATGATTTAATCTGGTCCGTGGATGGCCAGGGGCGATGGACTTTTGTGAATCAAGCCGTGCGTCGAATTTACGGATACGAGCCTGAAGAGATGTTGGGGAGAGCGTTTTATGAATTTCAACCGCCGGAACAGGCCAGAAAAGATTTGGAAGTCTTCGAGCAGATCAAGGCTGGGTCGCCTTGCATCCAATACGAAACCGTTCATTTGCGAAAGAATGGGATGCCGGTGACGCTCAGTTTCAATGCCGTCGTGCTGCGCGATGCGCAAGGGAATATTATCGGAACCACCGGATCGGCGACGGACATTACGGAACGGAAAAGATTTGAAACGCGGGCGGCTGCCTTTTCCGATTTGGGGCAGCGCCTCAGTGCCGCGCGCAGTTATGTGGAAGCGGCCGAAATCATCAGCGATGCCGCCGACAAGTTGTTCGGATGGGATTTGTTTTCGGTTTACCGCTACGCGCGGGAAGGGGGCGAGGATTATATTTTTCCGGTGCTGGTGATTGACACACTGCAAGGAGCGCGACAACGGATCAGATGCCCCGAACGCGAGCAACCGAGTTCCCGCGCAAAGCGCGTTCTTGAAAACGGAGCAGAAATCATCCTGCGAGAACCGCCTGTAGCCTGGGATGCCGATTCGCAGCCGTTGGGAGATTCAAACCGCCCGTCGGCCTCGATCCTGATCGCGCCGATTCGCATCAGCCAGGGGCCGATCGGTTTGCTCAGCGTGCAGAGTTACACGGTCCAGGCTTACGACAAACCGGATTTGCAATTGTTGCAATCGCTGGCCGACTTCTGCGGGGGCGCGCTCGAACGGATTCATGCCGAACAGGCCTTGCGCGAGAGCGAGACGCATCTTCGAACGATCATCGAGATTGAGCCGGAATGCGTGAAGATTCTCGAGGAGGATGGATCTCTTTTGACAATGAACCCGGCCGGGCTGGCCATGATCGAAGCGGAATCACTCGATCAAGTGCAGGGCAAGTGCGTGTTTGGATTGATTGCGCCGGAGCATCGCGAAGCCTTTCGCCACCTGACTTCAAGCGCGTTTCAGGGAAAGAGCGGCTGGCTCGAATTTGAGATTATCGGACTGAAAGGCGCTCGCCGCTGGCTGCAAACGCAAGTCGTGCCTTATCGCAATGAACAGGGAGCGATTACGGCGTGTTTGGGAGTGACGCGGGATGTGACCGAGCGCAAGAAGGCCGAGCGGCAAGGGCTCGTCTTTTCCAATCTGGGACTGGCCTTGAGCGCGGCCACGACGCCGCAGGAGGCGGCGCGAATCGTCATGCATGCTGCCAGTGAACTTTTTTCATGGGACGCGTTCAGTTTGCACCTTTACTCACCCGGTTGGAGGCATCGCGAACCGGTGTTAAACGTGGATACGATCGACGGCCGGCGAGTCGAAATTTCGCCGGAGGAATTCGATCGCGAACCCACTCCGTTTGCCAAGCAGGTCATTGCCGAGGGTGGCAAACTGATTTTGCGCTCGCCAAACGATATTCCGACGGGGGATTTGGTGCCTTTCGGGAATCGGTCGCGCCGCTCTGAATCGCTGTTATTTGTGCCGATCCGTAATGGCGTGCGCGCCATTGGAGTGCTCTCGATTCAGAGTTATACCCCGCAGGCTTATCGGCCGGTTGACCTGGACACGCTCCAGGCTTTGGCAGACCACTGCGGCGGCGCCATGGAACGCATTCATGCCGAAGACGCGTTGCGCGAAAGCGAAAAACATTTCCGCGCGCTCATCGAAAAGAGCAACGATGTGATTTCGTTGGTCGATGCCGAAGGCCGCGTGCTTTACACCAGTCCGGCGATCAACAAACTCCTCGGGTTCACGATGGAGGAGGATGTCGGCGCCATGATTTTCAATGGCGTGCATCCCGATGATCTCGGCCGTGCCTTCGCGCAGTGGCAGCAATTGCTGGCCGAGCCTGGAGCCACGATGCATTCTCATTTTCGCGTTCAGCATAAGAATGGCGGCTGGCGATGGCTCGAAGGCTGGGCCACCAATCATTTGAATCACCCCACTTTGCAGGCCGTGGTGATCAATTACCGCGATGTCACCGAGAAACGCGAAGCCGAGGAGGCCTTGCGGCAGTCCGAAGAGCGCTTTTCAAAAGCATTTCGTTCGAGTCCGGTGGCCATGAGCATCAGCACGCTCGCCCAAGGCAGATATGTGGACGTGAACGCGAGCTTCCTGACGCTCCTCGGATTTCAACGCGAAGAAATCATCGGCAGCACCTCCCTCGAACTGCGCATTTGGGCAGATCCACAAGACCGGGCGCGTCTGATCGAAAAGCTCCTCAAGGAAGACGTCGTTCGGGATTGGGAGTTGAAATTGCGGCGCAAAAATGGCGACACGCGCATCGCCCTGGTTTCAGTTGAGCTGATCGATTTGGGAGGAGAGGAATGCATGATTGCCATTCTTTACGACGTGACGGAACGGCATCATCTCGAGGCGCAATTGCGTCAGGCTCAGAAAATGGAATCGATCGGGCAGTTGGCGGCGGGAGTTGCGCATGAGTTCAACAACATCATGAGCATCGTGCAAGGTTATGCCAGCCTGCTCTTATCGCGCTCCGATCTGGATGGCGAAACCAAACAGGCGCTGGACGAGATTTCGACTGGCGCCGATCGCGCCGCCAAACTCACCCGCCAATTGCTTGCCTTCAGCCGGAAGCAATTGATGCATCCGGAGCATCTCGACCTTGGCGAAGTGCTCGACAAAGTGGGCCGTCTCCTGCGGCGCGTTTTGGGCGAACACATCCATCTCGATGTCCAGGCCGGCTCGACGGCCGTGCCGGTGCATGCCGACCGCAACATGATGGAACAAATCATCATGAACCTCTCGGTCAATGCCCGCGATGCCATGCCCAATGGCGGACGGCTCGAACTCTCCACCGAAGTGGTGCAGATCCATCCGGAGTACGTTCAGCAAAACCCGGAAGCTCGCCCCGGTCATTTCGTCTGCTTGCGGGTTGCCGATACAGGCTGCGGCATTCCTGCCGATATCCTGCCGCGCATTTTCGATCCATTCTTTACCACGAAAGAAGTAGGCAAAGGCACCGGGCTGGGATTGGCTACAGTTTACGGCATTGTGAAACAACATAACGGCTGGATTGAAATCGAAAGTCGCGTCGGCCACGGCACCACCTTCCGTGTCTTGCTCCCGGCCTCAGGACTCTTTCATCGGAATCTCAACGTCACCAAAGATCCGGCCAGTGTTGAAGGAGGATCCGAAACCATTCTCGTTGTCGAAGACGAACCGGCCTTGCTCGAACTGGCCGAAAAAATTCTCCAGCGCTACGGCTACCAGGTGTTGTCCGCGCCCAACGGCTTGCGCGCCCTGGATGTCTGGGCAAGGCACAAAGATCAAATCGATCTCCTGATCACCGATATGGTCATGCCCGATGGCGTCACCGGCAAGGAACTCGCCGAACGGTTGCTTCAGGAAAAACCCGGACTCAAAGTGATTTACTCCAGCGGTTACAGTGTCGAAACCATGGCTCAAGGCGTCGAATTGCTCGAAGGGGTCAATTTCCTGCAGAAACCTTACCTGCCCGATTACTTCGCCAAAACCATCCGCGAATGCCTCGGCAACAACTCTTCCGTTGCCTGATCCAACGCGCCCCTCCGGCTCGGCCCGGTCATTTCAATTGCTTTCGCGCAAAACGTACCCTTCCTCGAATTCCGCCATCCGAATCACCGTGCGTTCATCGCTCGTAAACACCACGCGGATCTTGCCATCGCGCGTCTGAACCGCCGTCGGATAGGCGAAATCGCCCGGGCCCGACACCAGATCGCGTCGATGCGCAAAAGTGCGGCCTTGATCGGTTGAAACTGCCGCGGTCAATGGGGTGCGATCATTCATACTGTCGTTGAACACGAGCAGCAAATGCCCATTCTTCAGCGCAATGAAATCAACCGCGGCATTGGGATTTGGAATCGAAGTCTCCTTTCCCGCGCTCCAGGTCTTGCCCCCGTCTTCCGATTCCGTGCGAACAAGATATCCGTCCTTGCGCGGCTCGTAATCGCCGCCACGCCGGCAATACGCGATCAAGTGCGTAGCGCTGATGGCCGCGACTGCGGGTTGCAAATTGCCGAGGCGGGAGTAAACGCGATTTGATTCGTTCCAGGTTTTTTTTCGCGCATCGAACCGCAGGAAAAGCGAGCAGGTGGTCGGCGCTGTGAATTCGGGGTCATGACCCGTTTCGTGGTAAATCGGCAGCAGAAAATCGCCTTGGCCCAGGACAATCGGGCGACTGCGCACCATCGTTCCTTCTTCAAACGTGATTGGAAAAGCATCGGACCAGGTCCGCGCGCTGTCCCGCGAAATCTTGCCCGCGATCCGGGATGTGGACCAGGTTTCGCCATAACGCATGACGTAAAAAAGCCACACCACACCGTCGGGCGCTTGCCAGACGACGGCGTTGCCGAGCGAGCGGAATGGATGGCTGGCAATTTTTTCAGGCTTCGACCACTCGTTCGTGCCTTTGTGCAATCTCGAGCCGAACACCGCAGTGCCCTCCGCGTATTCACCGTCACCGCCGTAATAAACCAGGTACAAATCGCCGTTGCTCAGTTCATCAAAGGAGGCGGGATGCTTGTACTTTCCCGTGGGTATTTCGGGGCCGAACAGCCGGTGCATCTCGATTTCCGCGGCGGCGCTGAAACCGGCGCGCACCAGCACTGCCAGGAAAACGAAACCCACGAGCCGGAGCAACGCTTTGGGAAAAAGTGGCTTGTGCATGGGCCATTTCATCAATCGGACCGCCCTTGTGACAAGGCATTTCCCGTCTCTCGGCGCGCCCAGAGCACGGCTTTATAAGCTGCAGCCTGAAGTTTGGCCATTTTGCAATCACACCTTCGTCGCAAACTTCGTCGTAAACTTCGTCGCAAACTTCGTCGCAAACTTCGTCGCAAACTTCGTCGATCGATGTTTTCGACAAGGTTTTCGACAAGGTTTTCGACAAGGTTTTCGACAAGGGCAATGACAGCCGCCCCGCCACAGCGCCGCGTGCCTGCACTGCCGCCAAACACCGCCGATGCTTTTCGATGGGCAAATCGATTCGCCTCGGGCAAGCTCAGCCCCATGGATGGCAATGTCGCCCCGGAGAAATTGGCGCAATTGATCGCCGAGGAAATCCTTCGCCGGATTTTCGGCGATGATCTGCATGGTTGCCCGGTCCGGTTGGATGAGATTTCAGCGTTGATCGATCAGGCGTTGAAACAACGCGCGCTGCAGGACCAGGCGGTTATCGATATGTTCGAAAAGGTTGTCGAGGCCATGCATGTGTTATCCACGCCGCCAGATCCTGAGAAAGTTCCGACGCCCGAGCAATTACGTTCATTGCTTGGCCAGAGATTGGATGCCATTCATACGCTGACCACCAAAACCATTGAGACCTCCCGCCAACTCAAGGCTGAACGCCAGGGAAATGTCTGAACCTTGAACTTCATTCAAAGCAAGGGATGCTTTTCTATGGGCGCCGAGCTGCAGGGATTCGAAATCATTTTCGAAGATGCCGAATTACTGGTGGTGAATAAACCGGCCGGATTGGTTTGTCATCCCAGCAAACAAGGGCCGCATTCCAGTTTAATCGGGCGCGTGCGAATGCATCTGGGGGAAAACTGCGCGCCGCATCTGGTCAATCGCCTCGACCGCGAGACCAGCGGTGTTGTGCTGATCGCAAAGACCATGGGCAAAGCATTTGATCTGCGCCATCTCTGGGAAAATCGCCAGGTGGAAAAAGAATACCTCGCCATCGTGCATGGAGAAGTCTCCGAAGCGGCCGGCCACATCAATGTCCCGCTCGGAAAAGATGAGCACAGCCGGGTGGCCATCAAAGATGCGGTCCGCGCAGACGGGTTGCCTTCGCAAACGGATTGGAAACGGTTGAAAGTTTTTCGGCGCGCTGACCGGTTCTTCACTCTCTTGCAGGTGGCGCCGAAGACTGGCCGCAAACACCAGATTCGCATTCATTTGGCCCACATCGGCCACCCGGTTGTGGGCGACAAGCTCTATGGCGGCGATGAGAACCTCTACCTTGATTTCGTGCTGGGCCGGCTCACCGAGGAACAACGCGCCCGATTGATGCTACCCAACCAAGCCCTCCATGCCCAGGCCGTGCGGTATTCGTGGAAAGGCCAACCGGTAGAATTTCAGGCTCAGCCCGATCACGACTTCCGCGCCTTTGCCCGAATTTGAAATGGCTGCCCGGTTCGACGCGATCGATCCGCGATGAAAAATTTTTGTAAGAACGTTGCCCGCATCAACGAACGCTGAAATATGAAATCGATCCACATGCCCATTCCATCCTTACGCAACGCGCTTCCATTTCTTTGCGCGACGACGCTCGCGGCGGTGATTTTCACCGGCTGCGTTCTCACTTCCGTTTACCCGTTTTATACGAATCAGGACGTCGTCTTTGAACCCAAGCTGATTGGCGACTGGGTGGAACCCAAGGAGAACGACGACGCGACTCCGAGCACCTGGACATTTGCACGGGGCACCGGCAACGACTACAAACTGGCGGTCGGCAAACCAGGAGAAAAAACGGAATTCGAAACGCACCTTTTCAAATTGCAGGAGGTCCTTTTCCTCGACTTGAAGCCTACCAAGGAGGAAGACGACTTCATCCCGCCGCATTACCTGATGCGTGTGGTCTCGCTCGAGCCATTGAAACTTGCGGTCATCAGCGACAAATGGATGAAGCAACATTTGAAAGAAAATCCGAAAGCGCTCCGCCATCTCATCACGAAAGTCGATCCCGACAATAAAGACAATTACCGGCTGGTGCTCACGGCCGACACCTTCGAGCTGCAAAAATTCCTCGTCAAACATCTCAACACAGAGGGGTTGTTTGAAAATCCGACCGAATTAACGCGCACCACCGGCAAGCGCACCTCGGCAGAGTAAAAGGCGTACCGCGCCCAACAATCTTTCTCCATATCGACGGGTTGAAACCCCACCTTCAACCCTTCAACCATTGCAACCATGCAACCATGCAACCATTTAACCATTTAACCTTGTAACCTTGTAACCTTGTAACCTTGTAACCATGTAACCCTTCAACTTTTTTTAATTAC
>JBFMDG010000236.1:0-9926 GCA_040754135.1 Verrucomicrobiota bacterium | reverse complement strand
GCCTTAGCGGACTCGTTGCGTCAAAACCAGTCCGGCCACCGCAAACAGGATGTTCGGCAGCCACGCGGCCAGCCATGGCGCCACATATCCTCCGGTGCCCAATGCCAGGCCAAGCCGCAGCAAAATGAAAAAACCAAAGGCAATGAAAATGCTCCCGGCCACTCCCACAAAAACGTTGCGGCGTCCAGACGGAGCGCCAAAAGGAATGGCGATCAAAACCACGACCAGACAGGTCCACGGCGCGGCCAGACGCGCGTGCAACTGCGTCTTTAGCATCGATTCATCGCGCGGATTCAAATCCGGATGGAGCCGCAGGTAATCGAGAATTTCCTGCATCGACAGTTGCACTTTCTTCGCCGCTTTCACGCTGCTCAGGCGGCTGATCTTGATTTCACTTTGAATCTGCTCGGGCGATTCGGAAAACTCCGGCAGGACCAGAAGGTTGGTGCGAAAACGTTGCGGATCGATGTCCGATGACGATCGATAAAAAAGTTCCTGCACATCGTGAAAGGCCCATCCGCCATTGGCTGGAACCGCCCGCGCAGCGATAATGCGGCGGATCGAACCATCCGGCCGGTTCCATTCCACTTGCGGATTCCGCATTTCAAAGGTGTCCAGGTTGAAGGCTTCGATATTCCAGATGCGCCCGTCGCGCGCGTTGCGGAAGTAAAGTTTTTCCTGCCAGCGATCGCGCGTGACACCCGGAACGTGAGCGGATTGCCGTGTGCGGATTTGTTCCGCCATTTCGGCGCTTTCCGGTACCCAGATTTCGTTCAGCGCAAAAAGCAGCGCGCTGAACACGAGACCGACCGCGAAGTAAGGCGCGCTCAACCGCCAGAGACTGACGCCCGCCGCTTTGATTGCCGTGAGTTCGTGATGTCGCGCGTGATTGGTCAGCGCATAGAGCAGCGCCAGCAAAAGCGCGATCGGCATGACCGTGACCAAAAGCTCGGGAGTTTTCACCACGTAATACCGCGCAATCTCAAGGGCAGTCAGGCGGTTCGCCTGAAAATCGGAAAGCTCGGAAAACAGATCAAACGAAATCCAGAAAATAAAAAAACCGGTCAGGCAATAGCCCAAGGGAATGAGCAGTTCGCGCAATAAATACCGGTCCAGAAGACGCATCGCGCGCAGCCTAGTCTCTGCCTCCACGCAAGGCAAGCGACAGCGCCAGCGCTCAGCGCCCCAACGCCGCCAGTGCACCGCAGCGCCAGGACTCTCCTTCAGGCCCGATCGGTCAGCAGCGTTTCCAGGCGCCCGGCAATTTCCCGGGCAGTGGATTGAGCCGCAACCTCCACCCACTGCATCGGAAGCTGGTGCCGGAACCAGGTCCTCTGCCGCTTGGCAAATTGCCGCGTGCGCGTTTTGACCAGCGCGATGGTTTCTTCGTGAGATCTTTCGCCACGCAAATACTCGATCACCTGCCGATATCCGATCGCTTGCATGGCGGTACGATTGTGTTCCAACCCATGTTCAAGGAGCCGCCGCGTTTCTTCGATCAATCCCTGGGCAAACATCGCGTCCACACGCTGCTCGATGCGGCCGCGCAAATCTTCGGGCGACCGCTGCAATCCGAGAACGATCGGCCCCGCCGAAACGGATGCGGGGGGCGAAGCCTGCGCTGTCCACGCCGCGCGCTGTTCGGAAAACGTCCGGCTCGTAAGCCGGATGACTTCCAGCGCGCGCACGACGCGGCGTTTATTGCGCTGATCCACCGTTCGAAAGAACTCGGGATCTTTAGCGGCGAGTTCCTCGAGCAAATTAGCCATCGGCAATTGTTCCAGCTCCGAGCGCAGAGGGGCATTGGACGGCGGCGCGCTCCCGAGTCCTTCCAGCCAGGCCTTGAAATAAAGGCCCGTTCCCCCACAGAAAATCGCCCGGCGCCCCCGCCGCGCGATCTCGAGAACCGCCGCGCGCGCGCGCTCAACGAATTGCGCCGCATCGAAATGCTCCGTCAGTTCCACCACATCGATGAGGTGATGCGGAATGCGGCGGCGCTCTTCAACGGTGGGTTTGGCCGTGCCGATGTCGAGTCCGCGGTAAACCTGCATGGAATCGACGGAAATAATCTCGGCCTCGAGCTTTTCCGCGAGGACCAGAGCGACTTCTGATTTCCCCACGGCGGTGGGGCCGGCAAGGAAAACTGGGTCGGCCCGATTCATAGCGGAGAAGCGGGCGGGGCGGGTTACGATTCCGATTTGAAAGGAGCCGATGGAGTGGGCGCCGGTTCATTGTGGGCTGTTGCCGGTTCGGATTGCCAGGATAAAACGAACAACAGGGCCACGCCGATGCAGATGGCGCTATCGGCGATGTTGAACGCCGGGAACCCTTTTTCGCCGCCGCCGCGTTGATTGACGTAGAAATAAATGAAATCGATCACATGCTGGCGTTGCGGATGGAGCCGGTCCACGACGTTCCCCATGATGCCGCCGAACATGAGCCCGAGCGCCCATTGCCCGAGCACGCGATGGGCGCTGAAATGATGCCGGAATAAAAACAATCCGAGCAACGCGACCAGTGAAACGATGGCCAGGGTGGCATTATGGTCGCGAAACAGGCTCCAAGCCGCTCCGGTATTGTGCCAATGCACGAATTTAAAAAAACCTTCAACGATGACCTTCTCTTCGCTATAGCCGAGATAATTCAGGACGAGTTTTTTGGTGAATTGATCCAGCGCCAGAACCGTGAAGGCCACCAGCCCGATCCGTTGGTTTGAGGTCAAGGTCATTCGGAATTGCCGCGCCTGTTCTGCCTGACACCCCTGCCAAAGGCAAGCTTTGCGTCGGCGTTCTGGCCGCGGCTCGCGGGAATGTCGCAGAAATCTTCAGACCGGCAAGCCCCGCGGCATAGCACCGCTCCCGATTCCGGTGCTCCCCACTCCGCGCCCTTCTCTCTCGGCTTTGTCCACAGAAGATTCGAAGAGGGCGCAACCCTTTACAATCCATGGCAGGGCTACATTCGTTCGTCCTCCCGGTTTCGGATGGTTTCGCGAGAAATCATTCCTGGTGCATTGTGATTGAACAAGCACGTTCGGCCCTTCGCATCCGAACGATCTACCCCCAGCCTTTCCTTTTCCTGTTTTCAGCCTGGCCGCACTTTGGCATATTGCCGCGCGTGATGAACTCGAGCTTTTTCGTCACGGGCGGCACGATGCATGCCGATGCGCCGTCCTACGTCGAACGTCAGGCGGACAAGGATCTCTACAACAGTTTGCTCGCCGGCGAGTTCTGCTACGCTCTCAGCTCCCGCCAAATGGGCAAATCCTCTCTCATGGTCCGTTCCGTCCGGCGCCTGCGCGCACAAGGTTTCAAAGTCGCCGTGCTCGATCTCACTGCCATTGGCCAAAATCTCAGCGCCGAACAGTGGTACGACGGATTGCTCGCCAAACTGGGACAACAATTGCACCTCGAAGAGGAGCTCGAAGCTTTCTGGCGCTGCCAACAACGACTCGGTCCACTCCAACGCTGGACCGCCGCTCTCGAAAAAGTCGTGCTCGGAAACGACGCCCGCCGTGTGATTATTTTTGTCGATGAAATCGACGTCGTCCGAAGTCTGCCTTTTTCCACCGACGAATTCTTCGCGGCCATTCGCGAATGCCACAATCGCCGCAGTCACGATTCCCAATTTCAACGGCTCTCCTTCTGTCTGATGGGCGTGGCAGCGCCTACGGATTTGATCCGTGATCCGCGCCTGACGCCGTTTAACGTCGGCCGCCGCATTGAACTGACAGACTTCACCCCCGAAGAAGCGTTGCCGTTGGCGCAGGGTTTTTCGACGTCTCCCACGCCCGTCGCGGATGCCATCGGGGAACGCATCCGCGCGGACGACGCGCAGGCCAGGACGCGAGCGGATCGCGATGCAGCCGCGTTGCTCGATCGCGTGCTCTACTGGACGCATGGGCATCCTTATTTGACGCAGAGGCTTTGCCGGGCGGTGGCCGACGATGCGACCGCCGTTCGGGCCGAGGATGTGGATCGGCATTGTGAGGAGTTGTTCCTTTCCAAAACGGCGCGAGAACGGGATGACAACCTTCTTTTTGTGCGTGAACGCATGCTCAACAGCGGCGTCGATCGCACCGCGTTGTTGGAGACGTATGGGAGAATGCTTGCCGGGAAACCGGTACCGGAAGACGAAGGCAATCCGCTGCTGGACGTGTTGCGGCTTTCGGGCATCGCGCGGAGTGAGGAGGGGATGCTCTACGTCCGCAATCGCATTTACGCGCAAGTGTTCAATCGCGCGTGGGTGCTGGCGCATACGCCCGGCGCGGAATTGCGCCGGCAACGCGCTGCTTTTCGCCGCGGCATGCTTCGCGCCGGCGCGATCGGACTGGCCAGCTTGCTGTTGCTTTTTGGATTGCTCACCTATCAAAGACCGCTCAAGCAAAGTGTGCGTCTGGCGGATGGCACCACCCTCACGCTGGCCAAAGTGGGTTACGGGCGCCAGCACCGCTTCGAGCCCGGCACCTTCAAACTGGCCTGGCTGACGGAACTGGTGCCGCCCTTGCGCCGATTCATCAATGCGCACGCTTTCAAGCAGGACACGGCAAATGACGCGCTCGTTTTTTGGCTGGTGCGCCGCGATTCCGAAGGATTGTACCGGGGAATGGAATGGTGGTCCGATTACGATGTGTTGGATGAGCATGGCTGCTCGTTCGGGCGGGGCAATTTGCACGAAAGCTTCGCAAGTTCTAGCGGAGGTTGGGCTACGAGCTCGACCAGTCCAGGATCCAGTTTCGCTGCGCGTCCTCCCATGAAAGGTCAATTGTTGACCGGGCATGCGGCGCTCACTTCCTTTCCCAGACGCGCCGATTCGTTCAAGCTCCGCCTGTTCGACACCAATGGTGTAATCGCCGCGGAATTCACTTTAAAAAACCCTGCACCCAGGCCCGCGCCGATCCTCATTCCGGAAACTTTGCCCGCCACCCGAAAGTCCGGAGATCTGGAAGTGACGCTCACCCAACTCACCTCGAAGCGCGTCCCTTGGAGCATGCGCGGCACAAACGTCCTCGACCGCCTGATGGTTTCCCCTCTCTTTCATGTGACCGAAGCCGGACGACCCACCGTCGATTGGCACGCTCCCGAAAATCGGATGGTGCTGAGCGATTCATCGGAGAATTACAGCCATGGCACCGACACGACGCTTTGCTTGTACGAATCGGCTTGGAAAATCCGCGCGGATTTTTTTCGCAAAACCTCCGCGCGTTTTCCCAGCAACCAAATCTGGGTCATCACCAATTTGCCCATGCCCGTCGCGGGAAGTTCGCTCGCGCTGAACCTGACCAACACCCTCGAAGAAGTCCGGATCGACCTTTTCGGCTTGTGCGGTTCGGGCAGCTTTTCCTACGTCACCGGCGCCCCGAAACCGGTCAGCGCCCCCAACATAGGCGGAGGATATGGGAGCTCGGGAAATGTCATTTTTGGCGAACGCCCGCATATCGGCCTCCGCCTCCATGGCGTGAAACCGGACCATCAGATTTCGCTTTGGATTATCGACGACAAAGGCCGCCGCACCGTCCATCCGGGAGGAAAGGTGACGACCGGCAACAGCGAATTCTGGTTCATTGAAATGCCTACTGACGCCGAAACGATCGCGCTCCACTTGGCGGTGCAAACTGCGCGTCGATTCGAATTCATCGTCCGCCCTCCGGAAGTGGCGAAGCCAGCCGCCTCACTCACGCCTGATCAATAAAGTCGGGCAGGCGTTTCGTCTGACATTCCCATTGCCAGGAACTTTGTCGCCACCTTTGTCGCCACCTTTGTCGCAAAAAATCGATCGACAAAGGTTGCGACGAAGTTTTCGACCATGGTGTGATCGCAAAATATCCAAACTTCAATCGGCGGCATTCGCTTTGTCTCAAACGCAGCAGTTCCGGCAATCATGATGCGTTGGAATAAGTCTCAAGCGTCTCGCTGCTGGCCACGTTGCTGCGGCTTGTAAAGCCGCGCTCCGATGAAATGGACCGCGGGCTATAGACCCGCTGCGGCTCCGGTAATTAAGAGGCGTTGGAATCAGTCTGAAGCGGCTTGCTATCGGCCACGTTGCTGCGACTTGTAAGGCCGCGCTCCGACAGAATGGGCGCAAGCTGCGTTAACTGTGATTCAGCAGTTCGAAGCGTGGAACTCTTCTCGCAAAAGTCTCGCCCAGATAATTCGCATTGAGAAAGGGCTGCACAATCTGAAGCAACTCGAACGGCGCGGAATAAACCAGACAATGCCCCCAGCCAGGCACCATGCGCAATTCGCCGCGACGCAAAAGCCGCGTTGCTTCTTCCGCCCAATCCCTCGGCACCATCGGATCGTTCTCACCGCACACCACAAACGTCGGCGCTTGAATGCGCGGCAGGTTTTTCTCGATGGCATCTTCGAGACAGAACCGCACGGCTTCCACGGTGCGGCGCATCCCGAGGCGCAGCACATCGCGAATCGCCAGCGCACTCAGCCCTTTGCGTTCGTAATGGCTCGTCCAGATCCAGGGCCAGAGCTGCTGCCAGAAACTGCGCCGGTGCGGATTGACCGTCGGCCCTTGCAGCACCACGCGCTGCACTCGCTCGGGATAGCGCGCCGCCATTTCCGCAAAAACCTGGCAGCCGTATGAATTCCCCAGCAGATGCGCCTGCCACAACGCAATCGCATCCATGAACGCAACCAGCGCGTCGGCGGCTTGCGGCACAGAAAGCAGATGCCGGCGTTTGGCGCTTTTTCCGTAACAGGGAAGGTCCACCGCAAAAACACGAAATGAACAGGCGAGCAGCCGGCAGATCGGTTCGGTGTAACTGACGCCCACCGTCAAGCCGTGCGTCACCAGCACCGCGGCGGAATCGGGCGGCGGATTGATGGCATTGGTGCGCGCGTGCAGACGGCCAATCGCAGTGTCGATCCAGATGCTGCGCAGAGGCTGTCCGCTTTCGGGCGGATAAGTTTTGGTCAGCTGCTTCATTGCCGCGATGAAAGATCGTGCCGCCTTCCCACCAAAACAATCGGTGAAGCAACACGAAAATCGCGTAGGCAAAGCAGCGTCTCGACTCGGGGAAAAACGCAAGGCCTGTTCGGGTCCGGGACCAGTTCTGAAAGGCCGCGATCACGTGGCGCTGCGTTCGAAACTTCCGAGAAAAATCAGGAGCGCTCGCGGGCGAGAGTTGGCTTGCCGGGATTCGTGAAGCCGCTATGCTCCACGATCGAGAAAGGGCAAAGCATATGATGCAGCATTTGAATTCTTTCCGGGCATTCCTCCTCGCAACAATTCTTTGGCTCCCAATTTTTACCGTGGCAGCGCCACCGCCGTTTGAGTGGGTGAGAACCACCGCGAGTCCCGAGCACGATTACGGGTCGGGAGTTGCGGTGGATAAAAACGGGTTTGTTTATACGGCTGCCGCACTCGCTGGTCAAGCCACTCCCTCAAAAATTCTCCTCAAAAAATACAACCCAAGTGGTGAGGAACAAACCGCGCGGTCATTAACCGTTGATCGTGGTGGATCAGTTTATTCTACTTTCGGTTTTGTGACCAATTCGCTGGGAGTGGTGATGGTCGCGCGGATAACCAGTTCGTTTTATATTGGGAATTCATCCTACAGGGAACTGGTTGTTGGACAATTCTCCCACACTCTCGCACCCATTTGGGTGAGTCAGATTGGCGGCTGGGGGGAATTGGATCGCCCGTCCACCCCGTGTATTGATCAAGCAGGTGATATCATTGTTGGTGATTTTTTCGTCAATGCGGACTATCGAGGCGCGACCATGAGTAGCCAGGGAAACCAAGATGTTTTGCTCATGAAAATCCGTTCGACCGATGGAGCTCTCGTTTGGATGAAGCGGGCGGGAGGAGCGGGATCTGATTTTGGAAACGCCGTTGCTACGGATACCGAAAGGAACATTTATGTCGTCGGAAAATTTAACTCCACCTCGATGAATTTTAGCGGGGTTTTGTTACCGTTCCTCGGTGGGGAATCGGACGGCTTTATTGCAAAATACGACAAGGATGGCCAGGTCATCTGGGCAAAAAGACTAGGAAGCGCGGGAACAGATTCGCTCCAAAGTGTCGCAGTAGCGGACGATGGCAGAATCATCGCGACCGGATTTGCGGGTAATTCCATTCCCCTTGGAGAAGGCATTTCCATCCCGGCGAATTCCGGATTCATTCTGTCGATGGACTCTGCCGGAAATTTCCTCGCCGCCAGGTCGCTGGGGACGAGAGTCAGTCCGCAATCGATCGCACGGGATCACGAAGGCAGTTTTGTCATCTCGTCGAGTTTTACCGGCTCAACGACGATTGGGCCAACCGCAGTCTCCAGCCGAGGCGACACGGATATCGTCATCATCAAGTGCTCGTCCAACTTGAATGTTTTATGGGCTAAACCGGCCGGGTTCACTGGTAACGATGCTGCAGGACAAATCGCTGTTTCTCCAACAGGCGAAATCTATCTCGGCGGGCGTTATTCTGAAAACGCATACTTTGACCAACTCTATGTTGAAGGGAGAGGTGGATTTGACGCCTTCGTTGCCAAAATTTCCAGCGAAACCACAGGGATCCCGATCGTCACCGCGCAACCGCAGGCGCAGGCGGTTTATCTCGGCACGCAAGCGACGCTGTCGGTGGCAGTGACGAGCACCACGCCGGCGCGCTATCAATGGTTTTTCAACGGAACGGCGTTGCAAAATCAGACCAACGCCACGCTCGTGCTCAACAACGTCAATCAAAAGAGCGAAGGCTATTATTACGTCGAGATCACGAATGATTTTGGCACGACGCGCAGCGCCAGCGCGCTATTGCTCTTGCGCGGCAAAGCGCCGATTCAGGTGACGACTTTCGCCGGCGGGGCGAACGGCCAGCCGGGTTATCAGGACAGCGCGCGGGGGACGGATGCCCGATTCAATTTGCCGAACACCGCCGCCTTGCAACCGGATGGCGTGCTTTTCATTCCTGACACCGGCAATCACATGATCCGCATTCTCGATCCGGGCGGAAGCGTGGGCACGTTGTCCGGCAAGACCACGCCGGGATTTGAAAACGGTCCCGCCAGCGCCGCGCTCTTCCGCTCACCGCTGGCGGTGGCCATCGATTCCGCGCGCGATTTGTACGTCGCCGACACCGACAACAACGTCATCCGCAAGATTTCCGCATTTGGCACGCGCGCGGTGGTGACTTACGCCGGAACCGGCCAGCGTGGCTACAAGGACGGTGCCTTGGCCGAGGCGCAATTCGATTTTCCCAACGACCTGGTCATCGACACCGCGGGCAACCTGTTCGTGAGCGAATTTCAGAATCACACCATTCGCAAGGTGGGCGCGGATGGCCGTGTGACGACGGTGGCTGGCAACGGCATAGCCGGTTACCAGGATGGAATCGGAACCGCGGCGCAGTTTCGGTTTCCTTCCGGGCTCGCTCGAGATGGTAATGGAAATCTTTACGTGGCCGAATGGTCGAATCATACCCTGCGCAAAATCACTCCCGCCGGAGTGGTCACCACGCTGGCCGGCACGCCGGGTCAACGCGGATTTGTCGATGGCCCGGGGAGCAGCGCTTTGTTGAACACGCCCGATGGCGTCGCGGTGGACGCGGTGGGCAACCTTTATTTCACGGAGTATGGAAATCACGCGGTGCGGCGTCTTGGCACCGATAACGTGGTGACCACTATTGCCGGCACCGGCGCGCCTGGGTTCGTCAATGGAGATGCCTCGCAAACGATGTTTCGTCATCCGGGCGGCATCAACATCACTCTCGATGGTTCACTGGTGGTCGTGGATACGGGCAACCACGCCATTCGCAAGATCACCTGGAACACCGCCGAGCCGCCGCCACAACCGGTGGCCTACATCAGCCTGCATGCGGGCGTGACCATTTTCGGGGTCGCCGGCAGGAAATATCAAATCGAGGCCGCCGAAAGCGCGGGGCCCAACGCGCAATGGGTGGTGTTAGGGCAGTTGATCCTG
>JBFMDG010000235.1:0-9930 GCA_040754135.1 Verrucomicrobiota bacterium | reverse complement strand
GAGCAACTCGCCGGAGACATGCTGCCCAATGCCACCCTCGAACAAAAAATCGCCAGCGGTTTTCATCGCAACGTCATGACCAATGACGAAGGCGGCGCCGATCCCGAGGAATACTTGAACAAATACATTGTGGACCGTGTGAACACGACGGCCAACGTATGGCTCGGCACCACCCTGGGCTGCGCCGAATGTCACGATCACAAATACGACCGGATTTCGCAGAAGGAATTTTATCAGTTCTACGCCTTCTTCCATAACGTTCCGGAAAAAGGGCTCGATGGCACGCGCACGGAAAATCCCTTGCCGCGTCTTTCCGTGCCTTCGCCGCAACAAGCGGCCGAGCTCATCGAACTCGATCGCACCGTGCAGGAAGCGGACAATGTCTTTCGGGCGCGCGAATCCGAATTGCCCGCCGCACAAGCGAAGTGGGAGGAGGAAACGCGTGCGAAACCCGTTCCTCCAGAAAATCGCGCCGGTTTGCTGGCGCAATTTGAACTGAACGAGTCCCTCGCCGCCCTCACGATTGGTGAAACCTTCGAAGCTTCCCTCAAGAATGCCGAGGCGCCTTCCTGGGCCGAGGGCAAGATCGGGCGCTCGCTGAAGTTCGATGGCAAGGCCCACCTTGACCTCGGTCAGCGCATCGCCTTTGAACGCACCAACGCGTTTTCCTACGGCGCCTGGATTCGTCTCCAGGAAAAAACCGGCTGCATCCTGAGCAAGATGGAAAAAGATCCAACCTATCGCGGGTTCGATCTGCTCGCCCAAAATGGAAAGTTCGAAGTGCACCTCGTCCATAAATGGCCCGACAACGGACTGAAAGTGCTCACCAAAGAAAGTTTCCCGGCCAATACCTGGCTCCATGTGATGGTCACCTGCGACGGCTCGAGCAAAGCCAAAGGGATCAAGATTTTCGTGAATGGAAAAGCGCGTGATCTGGAAGTGGCCAACGACAAACTGACCGACAGCCTCACCAATTCCGTGCCGCTCCTTGTCGGCGATCGCAATGGATCTTTCCCATTCAACGGCGCGATCGATGATCTCCGCTTTTACGACCGCGCGCTTTCTCCGGAGGAAGTCGCCGGACTCGTCTCCGCCGCGAACCTGACGCTGGTCGCCATTCCGATGGAGAAGCGCACCACGGAACAAAGCGAGGATCTCAAGCGATTTTTCCGCGAGAATTTTGCCTCCGAATTCAAGCAGGCGGAACAGGCTCTGGCCCGCGCCCGCGAAAACAAGAACCAACTCCTGCGCCGCATCCCGAACACGATGGTCATGGCGGAAATGGAAAAGCCGCGAGATACTTTCATGCTCGTTCGGGGAAATTTTCAATCCAAAGGCGAGAAGGTCACCGCCGACGTTCCGAGTTTTCTCCCTCCCCTGCCGTCGGGCGCGCCCGCGAATCGACTGAGCCTCGCGCGCTGGCTGATGGATGCGAATCATCCGTTGACCAGCCGTGTGACAGTGAATCGCTATTGGGCCATGTTTTTCGGCGCCGGCCTCGTCAAGACCGTCAATGATTTCGGTTCGCAAGGCGAATGGCCGACGCATCCCGAGCTGCTCGAATGGCTGGCCTGCCAATTTCGCGATGGCGGCGGCAGCGTGCGCGCCAGACCGTGGGATGTGAAATCGCTCGTGCGATTGATCGTCACCTCCGCCACCTATCGCCAGTCCGCTGCGGTCACGCCCGACCGGCTGGCGCGCGATCCCTACAACCGCCTGCTCACTCGAGGGCCGCGGTTGCGGCTCGATGCGGAATTCATCCGCGACAATGCGCTCGCCATCAGCGGACTTTTAAACCGCAAAATCGGCGGCGAAAGCGTCCGCCCCTATCAACCGCCCGGCTTGTGGGACGTGACCGACACCAAGTTTGAACAGAGCAAGGGCGAGGATCTCTATCGGCGCGGGCTCTACGTTTATTGGAAACGCGCCGTGCATTATCCCTCGTTTGCCACTTTCGACGCGCCGAACAGAGAAGTCTGCACCGCGCAACGCCCGCGCACGAGCACGCCATTGCAATCGCTCGTGTTAATGAACGACCCGGTTTACGTGGAGGCGGCGCGCGGATTGGCGCAGCGCGTTTTGCGTGAAGCGAATTTGGACGCGCCCGGGAGGCTGACCTATGCGTTTCGGCTCGTCCTGGCGCGCGCGCCCACGAAACAGGAACTGGCCATTCTGCGCCGCACCCTCGATCAGCAGTTGAAGCATTTCGAAAATGATCGCGACGGAGCCAACGCGTTCCTCAGTGTGGGCGAATCTCCCCGGCCGCCGGATGCAAACGTGACCGAGCTCGCCGCTTACACAGCAGTGGCCAACGTGCTTTTGAATCTGAACGAGACCATCACAAAATAATTTTTGCGGCCTGCCTCGAACGAAAGGATGCGGGCTGCACGCGTCATGCAGCCAAACGAATCAACTCCACCCAGCGAACGTTCGCCCCGATGTCTCCTGGTTATGGTGGGGGTAAGTCTTTGCCTGCTCCTCTCGGCAGCCCTGTTTCGGATTGGGGTGAGCGCGACACCTTACGACACCACGGACAGTGCCGGACGCAAACTGGGATTCAACGATCCGATTTCGATCGAGCATTATCGGATCATCTTTATGAATCTGTTCGGCTCGCGTCCGGTCGATTGGAAGGAAGGATTTGATCTGTACACTTCGCTCTGTCTGCTGGCGCAAATGGGAGCGATCGGGTTGTTGTGGTCGCGGGGGCATCGGCACAAGCGGAGCGTGCGTTGGTACTTCGTTTTGCAGTCGGTGCTCTTTCCAGCGGGATGGGTCGTGCTATTGCTTGCACCACAATTGCTCGCCCATTACACGCAAAGGATTTTGACGGGCAGGCTCGACCGGGAAGACGTCATTGATATTCCATTCGTCTGGCTCGTCTCGCAGGTCGTTTGGGTGTTGACCGCCACCGCGATTGCCATCGCCAAACCGGGGGAACCGCTGGGACTGAAGCTGGCCTGGACCTGGTTCAAAGCGCGCTGCCAAAGAGCGGTTGCGGCGATTCTGCCGGCTCATTAACATCCCCAAGCCATGTATCTCGAACACGAGTTTGCCAAAGTCCTGACGCGCCGCGCGTTTTTGGCTCGTTCCACCACCGGACTGGGCGCGGCGGCGCTGGCGACCTTGCTTAACCGGAATCTTTTTGGCGCGGAACGCACGATGGCGGCCAGCAAACCGCGCGGCGCCCTTGCCCAACTCCATTTCGCACCCAAAGCCAAGCGCGTCATTTACCTCTTCATGTCCGGGGCGCCGTCGCACATCGATTTGTTCGATCCCAAGCCCGGACTGAAGCAGCTCACCGGCACGGAACTCCCTTCGAGTGTTCGCATGGGGCAGCGCATCACTGGCATGACCTCGGGCCAGAAACAATTGCTCGTGGTCGGCTCGCCCTTTCAATTCTCGAAACATGGCCAAAGCGGTGTGGAAATTTCCGAACTCCTCCCGCACACCGCGAAAATCGTCGATGAGATCGCCCTCATTCGATCGATGACCACCGATCCGATCAATCATGATCCGGCGGTGACATTTTTCGGCACGGGGCATCAACAACCGGGCCGTCCGACGATGGGGGCGTGGGTCAGTTACGGGCTGGGAAGCGAGAACGAAAATCTGCCCGCTTTCGTGGTGCTCCTTTCGGGTGGTGGCGGCCAGCCTTTGCAAGCGCGTTATTGGGGCAACGGTTTTCTGCCTGGCAATTATCAGGGTGTCCAATTCCGCAGCCAGGGCGACCCGATTCTTTACGTCTCGAATCCCAAAGGGCTGAGCGACACGGCGCGCCGGCAATTGATCGACAGCATGCAGCAATTGAACCGGCTGCAACTCGGCGCGTTGGGCGACCCGGAAATTGCCACGCACATTGAAAACTACGAGCTCGCCTATCGCATGCAGACCAGCGTGCCCGAGCTCATGGATATTTCCAAAGAACCGAAGCACATCCTCGAGATGTACGGCGCCGAACCCGGCAAAGCCAGTTACGCAAATAATTGCCTGCTGGCGCGCCGCCTCGCCGAACGCGGCGTGCGCTTCATCCAGCTTTGCCATCGCGACTGGGATCATCATGGCGATCTGCCCAAAAATATTCGCACTCAAGCCAAGCTCACCGATCAACCCTCGGCTGCGCTCATTCTGGATTTGAAGCAACGCGGATTGCTCGATGACACCCTTGTAATTTGGGGCGGCGAATTTGGCCGAACCACTTACAGCCAGGGGGAAATCAAAAAGGACAGCTTCGGCCGCGATCATCATCCGCGCTGCTTTTCACTCTGGATGGCCGGCGGCGGCATCAAGCCGGGCCTGGTCATCGGACAAACCGATGATTTCGCCTACAACGTCGTCGATGATCCGATCCACGTGCACGATTTTCATGCCACCATGCTGCATTGTCTCGGCATCGATCACAAACAACTCACCTATAAATTCGAAGGGCGCGATTACCGGCTCACCGACGTGCATGGCGAAGTGGTGAAGAAGCTGTTGGTTGCCGACCGGACCGTGGGATAGAACGCAGTGCGCTGGGCTGTGTCTGGCGCGTGGTAAGGCCATTCACTCCGCGTTCAAGTTCGCGCCGCGGCCAGTCTTGCGACGTAACCATTGCGCCCGAGCAATTCCTCCATCGATCCCATTTCGGTGATGCGGCCCGACTCGAGCACGACAAGGCGATCGACCTTTTTAATCGTGCTGAAGCGATGAGCGACAACGAGCGTAGTGCGGTCGCGCATGAGCGCATTCAGGCTGGTGACCACCGCCTGTTCACTTTCCGAATCGAGCGCGCTCGTCGGTTCGTCCAGAGCCAGGATGGGCGCATTTTTCAAAAAGGCGCGCGCCAGATTTAAACGTTGTTTTTCGCCCACGCTCAGGCGCACGCCGCCTTCGCCGATGCGGGTTTGATACTGGTCGGGCAATTGCAAAATGAAGTCGTGGGCAAAGGCCGCTCTCGCTGCGGCTTCGATCTCGAGCGGCGAAGCCTCCGGTTTGCCATAAGCAATGTTCTCCGCCACCGTCGCGGCCAGCAGGAGCGGCTCTTGAAATACCAGCGCCACCTGGGCGCGCACATCCGCCAACCGCAACTCCCGCAGATCCGCCCCGTCCAATCGAACCGCTCCCGCCGTCGGATCATAAAAGCGGGGCAACAATTGCAACAGGGTGGTTTTGCCGGCGCCACTTGGACCGATGATCGCCACCGATTCACCGGGTTTGATTTCGAAACGCACCTCGCGCAAAACCAGGCGGTGCGGATTGTAGCCGAACGATACCTGATCGAAAGCGAGCCGCCCCTGCACCCACAGCGGCGCAACCGTTGAGCCGGGCGGCGCCACATCGCCGCGCGTTTTGGCCGCCGCAACTGGACGCGCGTTCGGAACATCCCGCACCTCCTCCGGCGTATCAAGCAATTCGAAAACCCGATGCGTTCCGGCTGCCGCGTCCGACACGGTGGTACCCACATGCGACAATTGATTGAGCGGTTCATACCATTGCGCCAGGTAAGCCACAAAAATGAGCAATTCTCCCAAACTCAATTGCCCGGACAGCACCTGCCGCACGCCCAGCCAGATCAAACCCGCTGTGCCCAGCCCGAACAGCAGCGCGATCACCAGCCAATAAATAACCTCCCAACCATGTTGCGCCTTTCGCTTTTGCAAAGCCGTTTGGGTCTCTTCCGCAAATCGCGTCTCCTCGTCCGGTTGCCGCGTAAAACTCTGTATCAATGGCCAGGCAACAATGCTTTGCTGAAACAGCGAGGCCACTCGGCTGTCGGCCTGATGCGCAGCCAGGCTCCGATCTTTCATCTGCTTCCCAAAAAATTTCATGGTCAACACCAGCACAGGCACAAAACCCAAAGCCATCAAAGCCAGCCGCGAATTCAACTGCCACATCACTGCCAGCATCAACACCAGCGAGAGCGAAGCGGTCAGCAACGTGAACACGCCTTGTTGCATCAGCGTTTGAAAGGCGTAGGTATCCCACGTCGCGCGGTAAATGACGTCGCCTTGGCTGGCGCCCTGGTGAAAGCGCATGGAAAGGCGTTGGAGCTGTGAAAAAAGCTCGCGGCGCACACGGGCCAATCCTCGCAAGCCGACTTCAATGCTCATGAAGTTCTGCCAGGAATTGAGCAGTCCCTGGCTGCTGTGAATTGCAAATAAAAATAAAATCAGGACCGGCAGCAGAATGGACCGATCCATTTGCGACAAAGCCTCGGGAAACCAGGACGGGAGCGGTTTCGCGCCGAGAACGCTGTCCACGATCAAAGCCAGCGGCCACGGTTTAAGCAAACTGCTCACCGTGCTCAACACAAGAAGCAGTACGGCCAACAGGATCCGCTTCAGATCGGCTCGGAAAAACTCCAACGCGCGAAAAATGTGTTTCATCGCCGCGCGAATTTTAGTGCGGCAAGAGGTGATTGCGAGGATTTGTCACAGGGTCGAACATCGGCGACGGAAATCTTCTGACGCTCTTTTGCTGACCAGAACGTGGGATAAAGTCGCGAGACTTGACTGCAACTCGAAACTCGAAACACTTGCGGGGAACGTGCCTGCCGCAACGATCCAGACCAGTGTGCCGCCACAGAAAACCATTCTGGTGGTCCGGCGACGGTATGTAGGGGATCTCATTCTCACCAAGCCAGTCTTTGCCAATCTCCGGCGGCACTGGCCCGGCGCCTGGATCACCGCGGTGGTCGATGAAGGATTTCGCGAACTCGCCGCCTGGCATTCCGATGTGAACGAGGTGCTGGAAATTCCGCGCCAAAAAAAATCCGAATGGTTTTGGGTTTATTGGATGCGTTGGATGCGATTTCTGAGAACGCTTCGATTGCGTCCGTTTGACCTGGCTTTTGACCTCACGCAAAACACGCGCTCCGCGCTCGTGACTTTACTTTCAGGCGCGCCACGCCGTGTCAGCTATTGGATTGAACAAGAGCGCGGCTGGCACCATCGGTGTTATCACGATTGCGTTTTCTGGAGCTGGCAGGATCATGCCGATTTCCACATGGTCGATCTGTTGTTGAAGCCGCTGGAAAAGGAAGGCATCCCGATTGTGACTCGCGACATTTCGGTGGAAGTGCCGGCGGCCATGAGCGAACGGGTGCGCCAAAAGCTGAGCGACTTGTGCGCCGATAATCAAAGTACCACCGTGCTCATTCATCCCGGCGCGCGGACCCGGCCGAAACTTTGGCCGGTGGAAAATTTCGCCGCGGTGGCCGATCGCATTCAGTCGGAATTGGGCGCGCAAGTTCTGTTTACGTCTGGCCGATCGGAAATGCAGGTGGTCTGGGCCATTGTTTCGCGCATGAAGATGAAACCGGCGGTTTATCCGGCGCCAGAAAGCTTTTCCGAATTGGCCGTGTTGCTGAAGGAAGCCGACGTGTTCCTCGGACATGACAGCGGACCGATGCATATCGCCGCCGCGGTCGGCACTCCGGTGGTGGCATTGTTTGGCGCACAAGATCCCCATCTCTGGGGACCGTGGGGTGAAAATCATATCGCACTGCGCGCCAGCCTGCCCTGCCAGCCCTGTCTCGCGCCACAACTCTGCCGTCCGCCAGCGCCGGCCAACGTTTATTGCGTGCGCCAAACGCGCATCGATGAAGTGCTGGATGCAATCGCCACCCAACTGGCGCGATTGGAAACTCCAACCCCCGTGGTCCTCGCCACCAAAGCGGCCCGGCCGCGCACCACAACCAAAAAACGAAAGCGCGCTGGATGAGCCTCCCATTTTTCAGCGTCGTCATCCCGACAAAAAATCGCAGCTTCCTCGTGGGCGATGCTGTGCGCAGTGTGCTGCGCCAGACATTCCCCGAATTCGAGGTTGTGGTTTGCGACAACGATGACACCGACGCGACCACTCGCATTATTGGTGAAATCAAAGATGGCCGCCTGAGACATGTCCGCACGGGCGGGTTGACGATGCCTGACAATTGGGAACGCGCCGTCCGAGCCGCGCGCGGCGAATACATTTGCGTGCTGGAAGACAAGCAGGTTTTCAAGCGTCGCGCTTTGGAACGGATTCACCGCGAAATCCAACAGTCCGGCGCGCGCAGCGTGCGCTGGATCACCGACATCTACAACGACCTGGGCGCGGTGCCTTCGATCAAACAATTGCCGGAAGCAGGCCCGGCGCGGATTATCGCGGTCGAAGAAATTTTGCGGGCGTTTACAGAAGGTTCGATGTGGGATGCGGCGCGGATGATGCCCGTTGGACATTTCAGCGCCGTGCAACGCCGTCTTGCGGAGGAGATTTGTCGCGGTCCGCTGGGAAGATTATGCGCGCCTATTTCGCCGGATTTCACCATGGCCTTTCAACAGCTGGCCTGTGGCGAGGCCGTTTTGTTTATCGAAGCGGGATTGGTTGTGACATCTGTGCAACACAGCACGGGACGGAGTTTCATGATGAAAACGGGATTGGGACGGCAGTTCACGCGCGAGCTGGGCGGGCGCGACTCGATTTATTACACGCACGTGCCGATCAAGGTACCGATGGTGGAAGGGAGCATTTACAATGATTACCTGGCCGTGCAGCAAGCCTGGGGAGGCAAGCTGGCGAAATTTCCATTGAATTGGACGGCCTATTTTGTCGAGTGTTACCGCTCGATTTTGAAGACGAAAAAGGAAGGCGTGTCGATGGCGGTCGAGGAGCAGGCGTGGAAAAGCGCGCTCGCGAAGCAGCCCGCGCCGGTGCAGCGAGCGGTTTGCGAAGAGCTCAACCGGGACAAACCGCTCTGGGTGCAAAATGCTCAGGCCCGATTGAAATGGCTGCGGCGCGAGACGGGCCTGTTGCGTGTGGAACATGCCGTGAGGAATCTCTCGAGGCGTTTGCGAGGCTCGGCCAAAGGGGAATTGCGCAAGCCATTCCACAGCCCGCTCGAGTATTTGGAATGGACCGAGACCCAGAACCCGGTAGCTCCGGCGCATGTCTCTGCCGCCGACGCAGCCGCTGGGAGCCGGCCGGATCCCGGTTAGAGCGTGCTTGAAAAGGGCGTGGGGTCGTGCGGCGAGAGATTTGCAGGTTCTCAGAATTTTTCCGCCACTTCCACGCCGACCAGGCAAACGTCATCCGCGAAATGCCCCGAAACCGATGACTTGCGGATGGCATCGAGCAACTCGTCAAACAGTGCCCCGGCCGCGAGGTGCGTGCGCTTTTGCACTTCTTCGAAGAGCCATTCGGGAGAGAATTGCGCTTCGTTCGGGCCCTCCACGTCATAGAGACCGTCGGTGAACATCATGAAAAGATCGCCTCCCTGCATCGGCGTGCGCGAGGTCGGATAAACCGTCTCATCAAAAATTCCCAAAGCAGGCCGCGATTTGCCATCTTCATTGCGCAACAGCTCGACCTTGCCGGTGGTGTGATGGATCAGAAGCGGTCTGGGATGACCGGCGTTGGCGAAAGCCACTTCGCGGCGTTCGATATCGACCACCATGTAAAATGCCGTCGTAAACAACGGCGTTCCCGTTTGTTTCAAAATGGCCCGCAAATCGCGATTCGTTTGCGTGAGCAACCGTCCCGGATCATTCGCCAGCGGAGTCAATTCCAGAAACAGCGCGCGCATAATGGCGGTGACCAGCGCCGAACGGACGCCATGCCCCATGACGTCGCAAATGAACACGCCCGCCTTGGCATCCGATAAAGCGATGACATTGAAGAAATCGCCTCCGACCGCGCCGGAAGGAAAGTAGCGGTGACAGAATTGCAGCAGACTTTTTTGCGGATCGACGCCGGGAGGGAACACGGGATATTGCTGTGGAAGAATGGCCTGTTGAAACTCCCGCGCCATCCGGAGGTCATCTTCCATCTGGTCATTTTTCAGGCGCAATTCCTCGCGGCTGGCGGCGAGCTCGGAATGGGCGCGATTGAGCCGTTCCTCGGCCCGCCTCTTTTCCGTGATATCCCAGAAAATTCCCTGCAGCCCTATGATTTTTCCCTGGGCATCGCAAA
>JBFMDG010000234.1:0-9967 GCA_040754135.1 Verrucomicrobiota bacterium | reverse complement strand
CTTTCTTGCGGTCGGTGATGTAGTAATATCCATCGGCATCGCGATAACCCACGTCTCCGGTAAGCAGCCAGCCGTTGCGAAACGCTTTGGCCGTCTCCTCCGGCTTGTTCCAGTAACCTTGCATCACATTGCCGCCGCGCACGCAAATCTCTCCAACCTCGCCGTCCCCCAGCATTTCGCCTGAGTCGCTTTGGACACTGACCTCGACGTTGCGAATCGGTTTGCCAATCGATCCGGCCTTCCATGGGCCGTGAATCGGATTCATCGAGACCACCGGACTGGCTTCACTCAGACCATAACCTTCCAGCAACGGAATGGGAAAACGCGCGTTGAACTCTTTAAGAATTTCCGCCGGCAACGGCGCCGCCCCGCTGATGGCCAGCCGCAGCGGCAAATTCGGAATCACCGGGGCATTGGCCAGTGCGCGAAAAAGCTGCGGAATCGCCGGCAATATCGTCGCCTGCCGATGCATGATCTCCTGCAAAATATTCTTGGGCGGGTGGATCGATTTGATCAGGACGATGGAGCCGCCCACAATCATTGGCAGCATGATGCAAACACAAAGCATGAAACTGTGAAACATCGGCAGGAGCAGAACAAATCGATCGAAACTGACCGCTTCCAGGACGTGCCGGCAGCTCTCCACATTGTGCAGCAAATTCCCGTGGGAAAGCATCGCGCCTTTTGGCCGGCCGGTCGTGCCGGACGTATAAATGATGACCGCCAGATCGCTTTCAACCCGTTCCACCGCGGCAAATGCCGCCGCGCTGGCGATATCCGCATTGGCCAAAGCTTCGATTGGCATCAGGCGCAATTCCGGCCGCGCCGCGTGCAACTCGGCCGCATGTTCAGCCATGGCGGCTTCGGTAACGAGAACGTCGATGCCGGCATCATTCAAAATAAATCCCACCTCATAGGCTTTGAGGAAGTTATTGATCGGCACGGCGACGGCGCCGGCTTGAAAAATGCCAAAGAGGAACGCGATGAATTCCGGGCAGTTTTTCAACCAGATTCCGACACGGTCACCGGGTTGGACGCCGTATTGGCTTTGGAGTTGTGATCCGATCCACCGGCTTTGCTGAAAGAGTTGCTCGTAAGTCAGTTGCGTTTCTCCCCAGAAAACGGCGACCTTTTCAGCGTTCGTTTTTGCGGAAGTTGCGAAAGCGGCGGCAAGGTTCATGGGAATGATGCTTGGTTCAAGCCCCGCATTGAAATCGGGTGTGAGACCGGAGTCAAGTTTTTGCAGGCCAGATCGCAATGAAATACTGAAAATGAATCATTGCTTTCCTGCCGTAGGCGCCGATGGCCGCGGGTCCGAGGCATGGCTGAGCTGCGGAGCATTCAATCGTAATTGCGGTAGCGCTGCATCCAGGCCGGCCAGTTCCATGGCCGTTTGTACTGCGTATCAAACTCCCGGTGCCATTTGATTTTCCAGAGCTCTTTGACCCCGATCTTTCGCGCCGAAAAATCCATGAAGACCCCGTTGATTCCACCCTGGTGTCGATCGAAACAAAAGTGGTGCATCTCCGCCCCGGCGCCGGCCCATTGTCCATGAGTTTGCGGCGGGCGATCGGTGTGAAACGGACCGCCTCCGCGCCACATACTGTCGAGAAAAAGTGGAATAGCCGGAGCGTCATGCGTGGCCACCGATCGCCAGTTGTAGCGCGTGGGGCGCCCCTGAATTTCGGAAATGTGCGGCGGCGGATTGTAAACCCAGTTGTTAATCCCATAACTGCTGCGCTCGCCGGTGGCGTGTGCGTAAGTGGCCAGCGGCCCGCCGAATACTTCCGCCACGCGTCGATTATTCCCGCGCCAGCGCGGTTGCGTGGCCATGGGACATTTCAAGAGTTCTGTGCGCGTCGTCCAGTATTGCTGCAAAGCCCGCATCCACTCGCCCCGCGCCCAGCCGACCTCAAACCCCGCGCTGAAATAACCGTTGTTATCGTCGGTGTACATCTGCCACATCAATCCCCATTGGCGCAGGTTGGACAAACAGTTGACGGAACGGGCGCGCACCTTGGCTTTGGTCAGCGCCGGCAATAACAGCGACGCCAGGATCGCGATAATGGCAATGACCACGAGCAATTCGATCAAAGTAAATCCACGTCGAGTCGGAACTGCTCTCGGGCTCATGCGGAGAATAAAGCATCTTCATGACTGCAAAGGCAAACCGTTTTCAGGTGCGCCCGAATCCCATCAGCGAAATTCTGTCTGGAGCTTGCCAGAGCCTATCCTTCCTTTCGTCACCCGGGAAAACTGACCATCCAATCGATCGGCAAAACTTCCATGGCTGTCGAGTTCCGCTTCGCAACAGGCGCGGCCCTGCCTGAGGACGCGGCAACGAAATGGGAATTCCAGGAAAGCATCGACTTATTTTCCTGGCGGCGGAGCGATCTCACGCCTGAATTCCACAGCGGTAAGATGGTGATCCTCGTGCCGCTTATGAACCAATCTTCCCCTCTGTTTTATCGGGTCAAAAGCAAATGAATTCTTCTAGGGCACCGCCGGTGTCACAAGGCGGTAAAAGCGCGTTTGCGCCGAGGCCACATTATTATCCGGGATTTCCACAGTTTCATTCACCGGGCGCGCGGGGATATCCGCGAGCTTTCGCCAGCTGCCATTGTCCAATTGATCGCGATAGAGGATCGAATAGGTTTTGCCGGCCACAGCTTGGAATTTCAACCGCGCCGTGGTGGCCGTTCCCGAAACGAGCGTGACTTTCAAATAACTCGAACCATCTCGCGGGTGGGTGCCGCTGGTGAACTCCTGCAAATTGGTTGCGCCATCGCCATCCGGATCGCCGCCGGGTCCGTCGAACCCCGTCGCCACTCGCGGATCCAACCCATGGGCCAATTCCCAATCGTCAGGCAAACCATCGGAATCGTCGTCACCAGTTCCCGTGATGGCATTGGCCTGGCCGGGAGTCGGGGATGCAGCCTGCCAGTTGATCGGATCGTTTCCAAATGCCGCACCGATCCTTCGTTGCAATGATTTCCCGGACCCGTCCGCTTCACTCGGCCAGGGAAAGACATTGGAGTATTTGATCCGGTCAACCAGCACATAGGGAACAAATCCGGGCTGAGGCGCTGTCGCCGCTTGCGGTGGATCGGGCTTAAAGAGCTCAACATCCTCACCGGCATTGTTCAAATTCCCCATGAACGGCCCAAAGATTGGCACGGCAGGATCGACGCCAAACCGGTTCCGGAAAGCAGCCAGCGCCGTGGTGTTTGCAGGATCAAAACCGACCACGAGCAAATAACTCTCCGGCGCTATCGAAGCATTCTGCGGGAAAACAAATTGAACCGCGTCGTCGAGCTTCCAGGTGTTCGTTCGCGCATTGGGGTCAAACAGCGGAACGGTTTGACCGCTGATATTTCGCAATTCGATGTATTCATCAATGGTGTTGTTATTCGTGCCGAAGATCGGTTGCGGATTGAAATGAATCTCGTGGATCACCACCGGACCAACGCGCGGCCCGGCGTTGGGTTCACCCAATGAGACACGGCTCTGCGCCACAAATTGATCGCCGCCCGTGCTGGTGAGGTGCCGTCCGAAGCTCACGCCGTTCTCTGCCGCGCCGAAATCAAATCCGTGAAAAAATCCGGTCAAATTTCCGGCGGCATCCGCTGAGAACAGATAGACTTCATCGCCAAGCGAACTGAGCGAAAAGCTTTGCGGCCCTCCGGCATTGAAGCGCGATTCGTCCACCACCAGGTAACCACCCGCAGCCAGCCGGGTTCCGGCCGTGAACCGGTATTTTTTGGGAGCACGAAAATCATCGGTCAAATACCAGCCGCTTAAATCAGCTTCCGCGGCCGTGGGATTGAACAACTCGATGGCATCGACATTTGGCGGATCGGTATGCGTAAGGGCTTCGTTCACGAGCACCACGGGTAAAGCCGCCGGCGGGGAATCGTCGGCTGATGGAGATCCGCCAATCCGGCTGCTGGGCCGCCACGCCGCCGCATTCGTCCAGGTGTTGAGCGGCGCGGAATCATTGACGATCACGAGCGAAAAACCAAAACCATCGGTGATGGGAAACCATTCGTCGCTATACCGAAAGGAGTGGATCGGCTCCTGCAGGGGGCCTTCAAGGATCACCAGGTCGCCGGCATCGTTCAGCTGACCGTCAAACGCGCCGGCGATGGAAGGACCGGAACCGTAACGTGACCGAAACGCCTCGACATCCTTAACCACCACCGTCGATTGGCCGCCATTCAAGGTCATGTTGGGGAAGACAAACTCGACACCGCCACGCAAACGGAATCCGCCGAGAGCCAGCGGCTGGTTCGAGAGGTTCTTCACTTCCACGAACTCGAAATTTCCAGGCGCATTCGTGTTGCCCGCGGGAGCGTCTTCCGGATGATACATCAGTTCGGTGATGACCAATGGAGGCGTGCTCACGACGTAGGTTGCCGCGGCGACTCCCGACCATGGACTGGAAATGGGAGGATTGTTTGCTCCGGTGAGATTGCGATGATTTGGATTGTGTGCGCGCGCAACGATGCGGGCATTGCCATTGAGGGTAATAGGCCCGGTGTAAACGCGCGCGCCCAAGGCAACGTTGCCGCCCGAGGCCCGCGGATCGGTGCCGTCCATCGTGTAGTAAAGCGTTGCGCCGGCCGGACCGGAGAGGGTCAAAGTTTCTCCGGCTTCGATCGGACCGCCGAGGCGACTGAGAACGGGCTTGGCCAAAAAATTCGTGTCGATGAAATTCACGCGGCTGGCCAGCCACGATTTCATCATGTTGACTTCGGATTGGTAACTTCCTCCGCGCGGAGCCACTCCCCAGCGTCCCTGTTCGCGCGGCTGGGCCTGGCGCACCTGATTGGCGAATCGATCGACCAGCGCGTTCAAATTGGCAATGCTGAAATGGGAATCGCGCAATTCCTGCCAGCGATCGATCCAGCCTTGCCAGAAATTCGGATCTGTAAACATGCGGCCCCACCAGGGGTAATTGAAAAAGTCCGTGCCCAAATCCCCGCTGCGAGAACGCCAGACGCGGGGATTGGAATCGCGTCCATCGGTGGAACCGAGCGCGCGATCGAAATCCCAGATTGGCCCGAAACCCAATTTGCCTTCGCGTTCCTTGTAGAAATAAGCGCTCAACCGCAGCGCATCCACGTTGAACGCGAGCACATTCAAAATGTGATGATCCAGCCAGGAAGGGGCATCGACGTAAGCGGGATAACCGGTGGTTGGGTTGGTGTAATTCGCGCCGTTCAGCGCCGTGCCGAACGCATTCATGTAATTGCGGATGTACTGCTCCTGCGGATCGCGCTGCGGCAACTCGATTTCGGGCTCTTTCGGATCGACGTAGCCGATGTTCTGCTGCGCGGCGTTAAACCCGGAATCGCCCGGATCGAGCCGGTCAATCTTCATCATGTAGCCGCCGGTGACTTGCGGCGGCCTGGTGTGTTCCGGCTCGAGGCCATGCACATCCACTCGGTCGGGGCCGCGTTTTATTTTTTCCATGAGCACATAAATACCGTTGTAATTCGCGGAAGAGACCGTGCCGCCCGAGGTGTTCAGGTAAACTTCCACAAAGCGCGTGCGCGGCGCGTAACGGCCAATATCGTTGCTCAACTGAAAGATGAACGGATTGTGGATCAGGACCGGTTCGAAATTGTTGGGGGCATACAAAACCCAATCCGATTCGGCGGGAAGCCCGAGCGGTGACAGATCGCGGTCCTGATCGAACTCATCCCACCATTCCACGCTGAAACTCGATTTGGGATAGAACAGCGTGCTGGATCCGCGAATGTTGATGCCGGCGCGTGTGCGCAAGGCAGGCGCGTTGGTGAGCGAGGTTCGTCCATTGTCGCCCGGTTCAAATAGCGCAATGTAGGCAAACTGATCTCCATTCGCCGGAACACTGCCGGCGCCAAAGTTGTGGATAATCAATAAGGGCAAATCCGATGTGAAATTCACCACGCTCGAAGCAAGCGCGATGAAACTTTCACTTCGCACCGGCCCTGGCAAAAGCCCCGATTCGAAAGAACGCGCGCGCACTTGAGTAGTGGCTGAAATGTTGATGGGCGTCGTATAAATGGCCGAACTCTCTGTGGGCAGACTGCCATCCAAAGTGTAGCGAATCACCGCATCCGGCGAAACCGTGCTGAGGGTCAGGGCGAATGAGCCAACGAATGTTCCTCCGATGCGAGAGAACTGGATCGCCGGAGAAAAACCCGGACCACCGACTGAGTTCGGCGCTCCAGGCGTGGGTGTCGGAAAAAACGCCAGCAATTCAGGCGCGCCACGCTGGCGTCCGTAGGAAACATCTTCAAGTTGCTCCGGATAGCGTTGGCCAAAATCGGAGATGACGCGGCCACCGGAATCGACCAACGCGAGATATTCTCCCGACGCGCTCAACTTGAAATTGGTATGCAACCGCGCCAGCGGATTGGTCCGATTTTTTTCCGACGCGAATACCAGAAGGTACCCATCGGCGGGAATGGACACATTCGGGAAACGCCATTTGGCCAGATTATTGGTGTCGTCGGTTAAGTACCATCCGTTCAAACTGGCCGTGACCGTTCCGGCATTGTGAATCTCAATCCAATCGGAGGCATCGCCATCTTCGTCGTTGATCGTGTCGCGGTTGTCAGTCAGGAATTCGGAAATGTTGACGCCGGGAGGGGGCGCGTTCGGATTCAGGTTGTAAGTCCAACTGCCACCGGTAAACGCGTTGCCGGCGGCGGAGAGGTCGCGAATGCCGTGATTGCCTTTCCACGCCACTTGCACGGAGCCGGCCGGCGGCTCGGGGAATTCAAAGACATACTGGCTGGCATTGAACGGAACGAGGTTGGTCGCGCCCTGCCCGTTGATCAGGAGATCCGAAGCATCCACTCCGGTCACATCTTCGCTGAAGGCAATTTCAATTTGCGTCAAATCACGCACGGTCGCCCCGGGTGTTGGAATGACCATCGCCATGGTCGGGGCCGATTCATCGATGGTGCCAGAGAGAGCCGCGTTAAAAACCAGATCACTGCTCCCGTTAAGCGAGGCATTGAAAGCCTGCACGGCGATGACATTGACACCGGCCACGAGAAAACTGGCCGGGTTGGGAATGAGATGTGTTTCATAGGGGATCGGCTCTGAGAGCGCGGGAAGCGCGGTGGCGTTAAAGGGCAAATCCCCTTCCGGCATGTTGTAACGCGCCACCTCCTTGCCATTGATCCAGGCGATGAAACCGTCGTCACTCAACGCGCGCAGCTGGAGTTCGGCGATGTCGGCGGGATTATTGATAACGAACGTGCGGCGCAGAAAAATGCAAGTGTACTGGCCGCGCATGTCGTTCAAAAGCGTGCCTGGGCTGGGTTGAGCGTCGCCATACCAGAAAGGAGCGGGAGCGGGTGTCCAGCCGGAATCATTGAAGTTGATCGCGCGCCAGGCAGCAGGATCGGGCGAGGAAGCTTCTGAAAATCCCTTGAAGAGCTGCCAATCGGAATCGATTGGAAAAATCTCGGCAGCAGGCAATGAAAGAAAAGGGAAACAACTCAGGAAAACAACGAGGCGAATCGACATAAATCTGTGCATTTGTTTTGCGGCAAAAAGCAGAGTTTTTACCACCTTTCGAGAAAATATCATATCACGTTTAACCAATCATCCATTCGCGAATTGATTGACCTTGCTTGACCATTTTGAAGCATCCATCGACCATGCGCCGTTGACTATGAAATTCACTTTGCTTGGGACGCTTTGGGCCGGCTTCCTGTGCCTCACCACTGGCGGAGGAGAGTCCTGGCCTCAGTTTCGCGGTCCGACTGGCCAGGGACATTCCAATGCGCGCCAGCTTCCACTGGAATGGAGCGACACTGGATCAGAACAAAAAAACATCGCGTGGAAAAGAACCATTCCAGGCCAGGGCTGGTCTTCTCCCGTGGTTCAGGGCGATCGCATTTATCTCACCACCGCAGTCACGGAAGGCAATCGGCTTTCCTTGCGCGCGCTTTCGCTCGAGGCGCGAAAAGGGGAACTGCTCTGGAATGTCGAGGTGTTCGGTCATGACTCCGGCGCGGCTCCACGAATCCATAACAAGAACAGCCATGCCAGCGCCACTCCCATCGTCGAAAACGAACGTTTGTATGTCCATTTTGGTCATCAAGGAACCGCTTGCCTCGATCTCTCCGGAAAAATTCTTTGGCAAAACACAGAACTCAATTATTCGCCAGTGCATGGCAATGGCGGATCGCCTTTGCTCACGCCAAATCTTTTGATTTTCAGTTGCGACGGCGCCAGCGATCCGTTCATCGCCGCTTTGGATCGGAATCATGGCCGCGTGCGCTGGAAAACTCCGCGGCGGACCGATGCCACGCGCACGTTTTCGTTCAGCACGCCGCTGCTCATCACGGTCAACGGCCGGTCGCAAGTGCTCAGCCCCGGCAGCAACGCTCTCGGTGCTTACGACCCTGAAACCGGCGAAGAAATCTGGCGCGTGCGCTACGACGGTTATTCCGTTGTTCCTCGACCTGTTTTTGGTCATGGGCTCGTCTTTTTTTCGACTGGATTTGATCGGCCGATCGTGATGGCAGTGCGGCCGGATGGAAAAGGTGATGTGACCGAGACACACGTGGCGTGGAAACTTTCGCGAGGCGCTCCAAATACTCCGTCTCTGTTGTTGGTTGGGGACGAACTTTACATGGTCTCTGACGGTGGCATCTCGTCGTGCGTGGATGCTAAAACCGGCGATGTGCATTGGCAGGAACGGGTGGAAGGCGGTTATTCGGCCTCGCCCGTGTATGCGAACGGCCGGATTTACCTTCAGAATGAACGGGGGCTCGGAACGGTCCTTAATCCGGGCAAAACGTTCGAGAAACTCGCCACAAACCCGTTGCCGGAACGTTCGCTGGCGTCGTATGCGGTGATCGATGGCGCTTTCATCATCCGCACCGAGCAACACCTTTATTGCATCCGCTCGAAACCCGAACAAGCCTCAGCGCACGAAGATAAGATCGCCGCACAAGCGAAAGCTGAAAGCAACCGCGCTGACTGATTGAATTTGATTCCGCTCGTCAAAACTTCGCGACGAGCACGCGAGAACGCACCATGAACAGCCTGTTCCGGAGCACAATTTCGATCCTGCTGTTGTTTTGCGTTCCCCGGCTGGATGGTGCCACCGAACTGCACGCCTCAATTCCCATGGTCGATCTGTCGAACGAAACCCATCGGCAGGTGATCGTCGATCGCGAGCCAGGGCAGTATCTCGGTCATCCGACAACCGTGTTGCTTGAAGATGGAAAAACGATTTTGTGCGTTTACCCAAAAGGGCATGGACGCGGCGGGATTGTGTTGAAACGCAGCACGGATGGCGGGCAGACCTGGTCTGATCAGCGGCCCGTTCCGGAAAATTGGGCCACTTCACTGGAAACTCCCACCATTCACCGAGTCATCGATGCCCAGGGCCGCAAACGGCTGATCGTTTGGTCGGGGCTTTATCCGGCGCGCCTTGCGTTTTCAGAAGATGACGGCAACACCTGGACTCCGCTGCAGCCAGCCGGTGCGTGGGGCGGAATCGTTGTGATGGGATCGGTTGAGCCGATTCGCAACCAGCCGGGTCATTACCTCGCGCTCTTCCATGATGACGGCCGCTTTTTCACACGCACTCCCAGTTTGGAAAAACCAGCAGTGATGACGTTGTATCAAACAGGCTCTTCCGATGGCGGACTGACCTGGAGCCAGCCGCGCGCGTTGTTTGCTTCGAGCGATGTTCACCTTTGTGAACCGGGCCTGGTCCGTTCGCCGGACGGCAAACAGATGGCCGTGCTGCTGCGGGAAAATCGGCGCCAAAAAAACTCGCATGGCATCTTTTCAAGTGACGAAGGGAACACCTGGAGCGCGCCGCGCGAATTGGCGGCAGCTCTCACCGGGGATCGTCACACAGGCAAATACGCTCCGGACGGACGATTGTTCATCTCGTTTCGCGACACTGCCCGTGGATCACCCACGCAAGGCGATTGGGTGGGTT
>JBFMDG010000233.1:0-10005 GCA_040754135.1 Verrucomicrobiota bacterium | reverse complement strand
GCATCGTTATTCTTTCCGGCTGCCTCTTCTTTTTTGTGTGGGCCTGGTTTACCGGCCGATGGCCATTCAGCGCCAAAACGGAATCGCGCCACGCCGCGCCGACAACTATTGTTGATTGATTGCACCATGCCTGCGCCCCTGCCGCGACTGATCGAAACCGAGAGCCAGTTGGATGATCTGCTCACGCTGCCTCGTCCGGAACTGATCGATTTCATCCGCACGATTTCGAGCCCGCTGCTGGTGCTTGGAGCCGGCGGCAAGATGGGCCCGACTTTGGCCGTGCTCGCGCGGCGCGCCGCTGTGGCCGCTGGGATGGACCTCGAAGTGATTGCGGTGAGCCGCTTCTCCGATCCGGCAGCGAGACACTGGCTCGAAGAACGGGAGGTTCGCACCCTTTCCGCTGATCTGTTGGAACGCAAGCAGGTGGAAAACTTGCCCGAAAGCGCAAATGTGATTTACCTCGTCGGCTTCAAATTTGGCACCGCGGAAGTCCCGTTTCTTACCTGGGCAATGAACACACTGGTTCCAGCCAATGTCGCCGAGCGTTACGCGAGCGCGCGTATCGTCGCGCTTTCGACTGGCAATGTTTACGGGCTCGCCGCGGTGGCTCGCGGCGGATCGGTCGAGTCGGATCCGCTGGCGCCGCTCGGCGAATATCCCAATGCCGCCGTGGCGCGCGAACGCTTGTTTCAGTACTTCGCGCAAAAGAACCGGTCCGCGTTGGTTCTCCTCCGCTTGAACTACGCCGTTGAACTTCGCTATGGCGTGCTCGTGGATATCGCCACGAAAATCTGGAATCGAATCCCGATCGATCTCTCGATGGGTTATCTCAACTGCATCTGGCAAGGCGACGCCAACGAATTCATTTTGCGTTCGTTAGATTTGGCGGCGGTCGAAGCGCCCGTGTTCAACCTGACCGGCCCGGAAATCCTTTCCGTTCGCACATTGGCTGGCGCACTGGCGGAGCGCCTGGGGCGCGCGCCGGAATTCGAGGGCGCCGAAGCCGACACGGCTTTGCTCAACAATCCAAAGCGGCTCTGCCAATGGCTCGGGGAACCGCCGACGCCGCTCGATCGCATTTTGGATTGGACAGCGCATTGGATCAAAAGCGGCCGGCGTTTGTTGAACAAGCCGACTCATTTTGAAGTGCGCGACGGAAAATACTGAACCGGTCATGGCATCTTTTCCCGATGTTCCCGCTTGGGTTCGCGACACGTTGCGCGAGGGCGTTGTCATCCCGGCGCATCCGCTGGCCCTGACACGCGAACGGCGATTGGATGAAGAGCGCCAGCGCGGTCTGACACGATATTATTGCCAGGCCGGCGCAGGTGGCATCGCCATCGGCGTCCACACCACACAGTTTGAAATTCGACGTCCGGAGCATCGGCTGCTCGAACCGGTGCTGAAACTGGCCCGGGAAACTCTCGACGAGTGCGAACTCAAACTTCCGCGCCCCATGGTGCGTGTAACGGGCATTTGCGGAACCACAACTCAGGCGGTCGAAGAAGCGCGGCTCGGCCGCGAATTGGGTTTTCACGCGGGATTGCTTTCGTTGGCGGCTTTAAGGTCGGCCTCCGATGTGGAATTGATTTCGCATTGCCGGACGGTGGCATCGGAAATTCCAGTGTTCGGTTTTTACCTGCAGCCAGCCGTGGGCGGACGCGTGCTTTCCTACGAATTTTGGCGGCAGTTTGTGGAGATACCAAACGTTGTGGCGATCAAGGTGGCGGCCTTCAATCGATATCACACGATCGAAGTGCTGCGCGCTTTGGCCGAGTCGGGCCGCGCCGGAGAGATCGCGCTTTACACCGGCAACGACGACAACATCGTGATTGATCTGCTCACCCGGCACGAGTTCATCACGACGAGCGGCCCGGTGCGCCTGGGATTTGCCGGCGGGTTGCTGGGACATTGGGCGTTCTGGACGCGCGGCGCCGTGCGTTTGCTCGATCGTTGCAAAGCCGCCCGCGCCGGTGACGGCGTCCCAGCGGAGTTATTGACGCTCGCCAGCCAGGTCACGGATTGCAACGCCGCGGTGTTCGATGTTGCCAATGGCTTTGCCGGCTGCATTCCCGGGATTCACGAAATGTTGCGCCGCCAGGGTTTGCTGGAAAATGTGCTCTGTCTCAATCCCAACGAAACTTTGTCTCCCGGACAAAGGAACGAGATCGACCGCATTTACCGCGCTTATCCGCATTTGAGCGACCCGGTGGAAGAGCGACTCGCATGAACATTGCGTGGGAGTAAACCGAAAAAGAAAAACCCACTCAGCTCTACCAGCTCTTTTTGATCGCAAGGGAAATTCAGTTCGCCGGAGTCCTTTTCAGATCAGAATTTGCAGGTGATCAATTCCAACAGCCATTGCAAATCTCGATCGGTGGGTGGCGATCTATTTGCCCGCGCTCCAGCCGCCATCGATGAGAAAAGCGGTTCCGGTAACAAAGCCCGATTCCTCAGATGCCAGATACAAAGCAGCGGCGGCAATCTCCTCCGGTTTTCCCATCCGGCCGAGCGCCTGGGTCGAGGCCATTTCACGATAGGCCTTCTCCGGATCAGGATATTCCTTCAAGCGCGCCGAAACAAAGGGCGTTTCCACGCGACCGGGACAAATGCAATTCACGCGGATGCCTTGCGCGGCATGGTCGAGTGCCATGCATTTCGTGATGCCGACCACGGCGAATTTCGTGGCGCAATAAGCGAGGCGATCACGAATGCCCACCACTCCGCCAATCGAGGCCAGATTAATGATGTTCCCAGAACTGCGTTCAAGCATCGAAGGCAGAAACGCTTTGGTGACGTTGAACACACCGCGGACATTGACTCCGTAAAGCCGGTCGAGATCCGTCCCCTCGGTTTGCAGCAAAGTGCCAACGTGCCCAATCCCGGCATTGTTCACGAGGATATCGAGGCGGTGTTGCGTCTCGATCACACGCGCGGCAACCTCGCGGCACGCGGCTTCGTCGCTCACATCGAGTGAAAGGCATTGAGCTTTGTAACCCAGCGCAGCAATGCGCTCAACCGTCTGCGCTCCCGCGGGAACGTCGCGATCAGTGACAAAAACAAATGCGCCCGCCTCCGCAAAAGCTTGAGCGATGGCGGCTCCGATGCCGGAACCGGCGCCGGTGACGAGCGCAACTTTTTGATCGAGACGGAACATTAAATGGTTAAATGGTTAAATGGTTAAATGGGGTGAAGAGTTGAAGGGATGAAGAGTTAAAGAGTTGAAGGGGAACAGCGGTTTGTTGGTTAAGGGATTTTCAGGAGTTCGGGTTCGGTCCAGGGTTCCTGGCGCGAAGCGGTGGCGCGACGAATTTGGCCGACCATGGACGGTTCGACGGGACTCGCGGTGTGTTCCCATTCGCGGCGCAAATAGGTCAACAAGGCCGCGATTTGTTCGTCGTCAAACACTCCGAACGCCGGCATATCGAGGTCGTAAGTGCGGCCAAGCACAGTGATGGGTCCGCGCACGCCATGCAAAATAATGCGCGCCAAACGCTGCTCCGAACCGAGCACCCATTCCGAATCGACGAGCGGAGGCGCCAATCCGTCCTGCCCCAGCCCGTGCGGCTGATGACAAACCGCACAAGCGGTGGTGAACAATTCTTGCCCCGCTTCGAATCTGTTTTGTTGTTGGGCACTGAGCGCAGGCACGGGAGGCTCCGGTGGCACGCCCGGTTTTCCCGGCCAAACCAAAAGCGGCTCCAGTTTCCTGGCCAGTTCGCGAATCCTCGAGTTGTCCGAATCGAGCAATTTCTGCAACGCGGGCGGCTCGGCAGAAAACCGCAGCACTTTGATCTTGGGGGCCGGACGATTCCTGCTGGCCACCGGCATCGTGGCAATGGCGCCTTCGAGGAGAGCGGTTTTTTGCCAGTCCGAGCCGCTCGCTATCAGCAACTCTAAAAGGCGATTCACGCGTTCGACTTTCCGCTCCGTCAGAATCGCGCGGCTCAGCCCGCCAAGAAAGCTGCCGCGCCCCGGAGCCGGTGTCGCCCAAATTTTATCCGCCAGGAGTTGCGTCAGGAAATCGAGTTCGCGCCCATATAACCCGGTCAAAATAGCGTCGCGCACGAGTTGGGAATCGGCAGCGGTGCGGGCAATCAGCGCCAGCAAGGTGTCGCCCGCCGGATTTCTGATTTCGCCCAGCGAATAGGCGAGCTGCACTTGCACTTCACAAGCCTGATCGTCGAGCAAAGGCTTGAGCACTTGCAGAGTTTTTTCCTGCATGCTCTCCGATTTCAACATCAATTCAGCCAATCGAATAGCGGTCGCGCGCACTTTGGGATGCGCCGATTTCATGGCGCTGTCGAGCGTGCCCAAGTCGAGATGGCCCAGTCCTTCAAGCGTCCACAAGGCGTGCAACTGCGCCAGCGGTTTCGTCGAGGCCGCGGCCAATCGCTTGAGCTCGGAGGCGGCGCTATGGGCCGCGCGTTCGATCAAAAGGCGTTGCGCGGTGTCGCGATGCCAGCCGTTGGCATGCGAGAGAAGGGCGACCAGCTCTTTGGATTCCGCTTTGGTGAGCGACGGTTTCGGACCGGGCTTTTTAGCGCCGTGCACCACCCGATAAATGCGTCCCAGATGAATGGGCTGATCCAATCCGCGGCTTAGGTACTGTTGACGCAAATAACTGGTCAGATAAATCCGGTGCTGCAACACGCCGTGGTACATGTCCACGATGTAAAGCGTGCCATCCGGTGCGTTGTATAAATTGACCGGACGAAACCGCTCATCGGTTGAAGCGAGAAATTCCGATTTCTCGTAGGCATTTTTCGCTGAAATCGCGCAATCCTTTTCGCTAAGAATGTTGCGCCGGATAAAATTGGCCGTCGGTTCGCAAAGAAAGGCATTGCCGCGAAATTCCTCGGGGAAATTGTCGCCCCGATAAATCACCGGGCCACAGGCGCCGGTGAAAGTTGCCAATGTGCCGTCTGCGCGCAACTGGCCTTTTTGATATCCGCGGTTGACACCGGTATTCGGCCGAATTGGCCAGGTCGATTGATCCTTCACAAACTGAACGTTTGCGCCGCTGGCATTCCGGAAATTGGGATTGCGGCTGAGGTAATGAGCCGGGACCAGGTCGCCGCGCAATTGATCGCTGTTCGAGTTGTAAATCAACCGTCCGAAATCGTCCTGAGTCAGCCCCCATTGTCCGCGAAAAATCGTCGGTTCACGCAACCAATCTTCGTCCGTCCATCGGAACCGTGTAGTGTGATTGGCGCTGTAAATCCAGTTGTCCAATCCAACCATCAAACCATTGGAAGCGTGTTCGTGATTCGCCCGCGCTCCCAATTTCGGATCGGCCTGCGTGGCGTAGTCGTTTGCCACCACGGTTTTTTCGTCACATTTCAAATCCCCATCCGTATCGCGGCAGAAAAGCAGTTTGGGCGGCTCGGCCACCAACAAGCCATCGCGCACCAGACAGATGGCTCGAGCCATCACCAGTCCATCCAGAAAAACCGTGCTCTTGTCGATTTGCCCGTCCCCATCGAGATCTTCGAGGACTGAGATCCGGCCTACCGGTTCGAGCTCGCCTTGGCCATCGACATTGGGCATGAACCCGCGCATTTCCAGAACCCAAAGACGCCCCTCAGGATCAAATGTGAGAGCCACCGGTTCCTCGACCATCGGTTCGCTGGCGACGAGTTCGATGCGAAATCCTTCCGGCAATTTAAAAGTTTTGAGCGCGTCCGCTGGAGAAAGCGGCGGCGCGGGCGGAACAACTGCCGTGATGGCCGGCGGACTTTGCGTCTCGCCCGGGCGATCTCCTTGTTGGGCCAGAATGGGAAGTGACCACAGAAAGAAAAGGACAACTGCTCGAATACTCATTTGTTCAAAATTGATCATCGCCTCGACCGTCAGCACAGGTCGTTGGACGCGGGCCGCGGAAAACGTATTGCAAAAGAATGGCTTTGCTTACCGAACTTCGCTATCGCTGCCAAGATTGTTTTCCAGAAGCTCGCTGTGGCGGACCTTTGGGGACGGTTCCTGCGCCATTTGCAGGCTCGCTGGCCGCAAAATCGGCAAAATCGTCGAGTCCACCATGGATTGGCTCGACAAAGCCCGCGGTCGCGTCGTAAGAGATTTGCCGAATTGATCGCTGCCATAGACTCATTCCCATCTCATGAACCAGATTGATCTCCACGGGCGCAACGCGATTGTGACCGGCGCGGCGCGCGGCATTGGATTCGCCATCGCACAACGATTGATCACCTCGGGGGCGCACTGTTCGTTGTGGGACATTGACTCGAGTGCGCTGGCGGAGGCCGCGCGCGCGCTCGAAGGCAAAGGCGAATTTCATACGGCTGTGGTGGACGTGACCAATTTTGCCGAAGTTCATGCGGCGGCCGATGCCAGTTTTCTGCGATTTGGCGCGATTGACATTTTGGTGAACAATGCGGGCATTGCCGGGGTTTCGAAAAAGCTTTGGGAATGCACTTTTGATGAATGGTTCAAGGTCATCAACCTGGATCTGCTGGCGGTGTTCGGATGCTGCCACGCGATTGTGCCGCGCATGCTCGAGAAAGGTTACGGGCGCATTGTGAACATCGCATCGATTGCCGGAAAGGAAGGCAATCCAAACGCCTCCCACTACAGCGCCGCCAAAGCGGGTGTAATCGGTCTGACCAAGTCCCTCGGAAAAGAGCTGGCCCAATCCGGCGTTTTGGTCAATTGCGTCACGCCCGCGGTCATTGATACCGATATTTTGAAGCAGGTTTCGCCAACGCACATTGATTACATGATCTCGAAAATTCCCATGGGACGCACCGGCAGCACCGAGGAAGTCGCGGCGCTGGTGGCCTGGCTTGCCTCTGCGGAATGTTCCTTCAGCACCGGCGCGGTTTTCGACATCTCAGGCGGGCGGGCGACTTATTGATTTTGATTTTGCCGGATCTGGCGCCTAGGATTTTAAAACTCAATCCAACATCAGTTGCCGCGCGTGAATGGCGCTGCGTCAACGAGGCAAAACTTATGGCCGAACCACACATTTACCAACGACGTCCGATCGTGCAAAAGGTCGAACCGGGCATTTACTGGTGGTGCGCGTGCGGGCGCTCAGCCAGCCAGCCATTTTGCGATGGATCGCATGAGGGAACCGGGCTGGAGCCGAAAGAAGTGGAAATCAAAACTCCGCAAACCATCGCCTGGTGCGCCTGTAAACACTCGAAGAACATGCCTTTTTGCGATGGCACTCACAGCCGGCTTCCTGAGTGATGTGTCTGCAAATGGCTGGTGTTATGGGCAACACAACACCCAACCATTTGCGAAACACATCACTCATTAGCCACCCCGCTCAACAGCATGTCTGAAACGCTGCGCATCGGAATCATCGGCGATTACGATTCGAACAATATCTCGCATCGCGCCACCTCTGCGGCATTGCGTTTGGGCGCGGAGGAATGGGGCGGTTTTGCGGCGGCCCACTGGCTTGGCACGCGACGCTTTGCCGATGGAAAAGGGTTGGAATCGCTGGCAGCATTCGACGCTTTCATGGGAGCGCCCGGAAGTCCCTACTCAAGTTTTGAAGGAGCGTTGTCGGCGCTGCGGTGGATTCGCGAGGAACGCAGAATTTTTCTCGGCGCCTGTGGAGGGTTTCAGCATGCGCTGATCGAGTGGGCCCGCAACGTTCTTGGGTTCAGCGAAGCCGATCACGAAGAAACGGCGGCACACGCCTCGACTTGTGTCATCACACGCCTTCCCCAATCCTTGTGGAAACGCTCCGCGAGCGTTCGGTTCAAACCACAATCGCGCCTGGCCGAAATCTATGGAAAAACGGAAGCGATCGAACCTTTCTTTTGCAATTTCGGAGTGAATGCTTCGTGGGCGGCGAAACTCGAACGCGATCCTTTGCGCGCGAGCGGTTTTTCTGATAGCGGAGAGATGCGGGCAGTGGAAATGACCGACCGCCCCTTTTTTATGGCCACTTTGTTCATTCCGCAAATGGCGGCGCTGGAAGGAAAGAATCATCCTTTGCTTCGCGCATTTTTACAGGCGGCAAGGAGTGAGCGACAACGGCGCGCGCGGATTAGGGATGTCGAAAAGTGATTCGCGCCTTACCGAGATCATACGGCGACATTTCCACATTGACCCGGTCTCCGACGCTGATGCGGATAAAATTCTTGCGCATCTTGCCGGAAATATGGGCGAGGACTTCGTGGCCGTTGGGTAACGCGACGCGAAACATGGTCCCTGGCAGCACTTGCGTCACAGTGCCGGTCAGCTCGATGGGCTCTTCTTTCGCCATGCAAAAACAGCAACTTTGATGACCTTGTTTGCCTTTCGCTTGCAGCTGTCCGGGTTCAATATGGGCCAGCCGCCGGGGTCTTCAAGGCGCGGACATTGGAATTTTCGCCCTGCAAAATCAAGGTGTTTTTGATCGAGCCGCTTCGCGCAATTTCTTAGCGGGCAAACGTCTGGCAACGGAAACGCCGTCGGGCAGGCTGGTCTCGATGAAAAGCGCGGGTTGATGTATTTTTCGTTCGCAACTCGCCTTGTAACCGGGTGTTATGAGGTGATGTCATCAGCCATGTGCGTTTGGCCACACGATGCAATCTATGGGTGAGGCAGTGCTCGACATGCGGGACTGCCTGGCCCGGGTTCGGCAACAGGACGAGGAAGCTGCAAAAGCGCTCGTCCAGCATCTCTATCCATTGGTCATCAAAATCGTTCGCGCTCACTTGCCGCGGCGGATGGAAGAGGAAGATCTCGCGCAAATGATTTTCCTGAAAATGTTTCGTTACATCGAGCAATATTCCGGCACCGTTCCATTTGAGCATTGGGTCTCGCGCATTGCCGTCAACACCTGCCTCAATCAATTGCGCTCCGAAAAATGCAAACCGGAATTGCGCTGGGCCGATCTCAGCGAAGATGAAGCGGAAGTCCTCGAAAAAATCACCACCACCAGTCGCGAACCCGATCCTTCAGAAGGCGTGGCTTCCCGCGAACTGGTGGAAAAACTTTTAAATCTGCTTTCCCCAAAAGACCGCCTGGTGATAACCTGCCTCGACCTGGAAGACCGGTCGGTCGCCGATGTCAGAAACATGACCGGCTGGAGCGAATCGTTGATCAAAGTCCGCGCGTTTCGCGCCCGGATCAAGCTGCGAAAGCTTTTAGCCAAATTGATGAAGCACCGATGAAAGATCCTGCAACCATTTGGACATGGCTCACTCGGGCTGCACACCATGCCCCCGCTCCCACAAGCAAAATCGAGACGCTCCCCTTCGGCTTCGAAACGCGCGTCATTGCCGAGTGGAAATCGCGCAGTGCCGATGAACTCATCGGCTGGGATTCACTGGTGCGCGGGGCGGTCCTCTGTTCGAGCCTCATTCTCCTCCTATGCATGGCAGCTACTTATTGGTCGGCCAACCGGGAACAATCGGCCGAGGCCGACCTGACCGAGACCATCATTGAAATGACTTTGAACCGATGAACTACCTCACCCGACGCAATGTCATTTTGGCGTTTGCCTTCATTTTCCTGGCGGGAGGCGCGAGTGGCGCATTGCTCGGATGGAGTTCGGCCAAGGAAAAGAAACGGCGCCAATTCACCACCAGCAGCTTTTGCGAGCACATCAAAAAGCGCATGCAAAACGAGCTCAATTTGACCTCCGATCAAGTCGAGCGCATCGAACCCATCTGGGATCAGGCCCGCAAAGAAATGGATTCAATCCATGGCAAAGCCGCCGAACAAGTGCATCAGGTCATCCAAAAATCCAACGCCGAGGTGGCCAAAATCCTGACCCCGGAGCAACAGGCCAAATGGGAAGCGATGGAAAAAGAGCGAGACAAAAAACGACGCGAGTACTGGCGCTCCCAAAACAAGGGCCGAAATTCACCTCCTCCAACCCCACCTCCCCGCTGATCTCTTTCGAGGCGACTCAGACTCCTGCTATGGTTCATCCGTTCTGCAGTGAGTTGTTACGGAAACGCAAAGTCCCGGTAAACGTTCGGGAAGTTACCGAACGATTCCTGTCAGCCCTCTCCTTGGTTGGATCGCTCTGCTCGCTTTCTC
>JBFMDG010000232.1:0-10009 GCA_040754135.1 Verrucomicrobiota bacterium | reverse complement strand
ACAAATGCCAGCGCGGTCCGATTTGCTCCCCGCTTTCCAGCGGCACGGCAAACACATCTACCTTGCCCGTTTCCACCAGCCAGACAGTTTCGGGCGCATCCAGCCATAACACCTGGTTGCTTCCAGCCGATCGCAATCGGCCTTCCGCCAGAAAAACTTGCCGGGCTGTCAGGCGTGCTTTCATTCCGCTTTGATCAAGTCTGCGTAGGGCCCGTCCATTTTTTTCAAATCTTCATGGCGCCCCCGCTGCACAACCTGGCCGTGATGGAGGACAATGATCTCATCGCAATCCCGAATGGTGCTGAGACGGTGCGCCACGATCAGACATGTGCAACCGCGCCGGCGCAAATGATCGTCAATCGTCTTTTCCGTGACTGGATCGAGCGCGCTGGTGGCTTCGTCGAGCACGAGTAACGTGGGATTGCCCACGAGCGCGCGCGCGATCTCGAGTCGTTGTCGCTGTCCGCCGCTGAAATTGGATCCGCCCTCGCTCACGAGGCTGTCGTAACCCCCCGGACGAGCCGCCACATCTTCGTGAATAGCCGCATCCTTGGCTGCCTGAACGACGCGCGTGTCGGAGATGGTTTCATCCCAAAGCGTGAGATTTTCGCGCACTGTCCCTTCGAAAAGGAAAATGTCCTGGTCCACCAGCGCGAGCGAATTCGTCATCGTTTGGCGTGGAAAACAATGGCGCGGTTTTCCATCGAAAAGGATTTCGCCCGACCACGGCTGGTACAATCCGCAAACCAGCTTTGAGAGGGTCGATTTGCCGCTGCCGGAACCGCCGACCAGCGCCACACGATCGCCGGGACGGAGGGTGAGGCTGAAGTTTTCGATCAACGGCTTGTCGAGCCGGCTGTAGCCGAAAGTGACATTGCGCAGTTCGAGCTTGCCCGTCAGTTTCGGGACGGCGGCTCCTGCGGTCGCGGACGAGTCGTTGGCCGCTTGCGGATCTTTTTTGTAGCGCAACACATCATCCAAACGGTTCATGGAACCTTCGGCTTCTTGCAACGTGCTGCCGAGATTGACCATGTCATTAAACGGGCCGGTAAAGCTGGCCATGAGACTTTGAAAGGCCACGAGCATGCCGATGGTCATGTTGCCGTCCATGACGCGCAAACCGCCCACGGCCAGAATGACGGCGCTGTTGATCGCCGTGAGCAAACTGGGAACGGCGCCGAGGTACTGGTCGTAGAGCGCCAGTTTTTGTTGCGTGTTGATGACCTTGCTTTGGTAACCGGACCAGCGCGTGAAGAAATCCGGCTCTGTGCCGGTGGCTTTCAAGGTTTCGATCATCTGCAATCCGCTCATCGAGGTGCCGGTTAATTTTCCTTCATCCTGTTGCAAGCGCCGGTTGCCATCGATCCTTCGTCGCGAAACATAGCGGAGCGCAACGACGTTGAGTGCGGCCACCGAAATGCCGGTCAAGGTGAGCCACACGCTGTATTGGAACATGAGGAGCGCGTAAAAGATCACCACCACCAGGTTGATGACGGTGGTGGCGAGTTGTCCGGAAAGGAGATGCGCGACCCAGTCGTTGATATGGACGCGTGAGCCGATCTCTCCGCCGTAGCGCTGGGTGAAGAATTCGATCGGCAAATGCAGCACGTGCCAGAAGAACTGGCTGGAAGTGCTGACGGCGAGCCGGGTTTGCAATCGAAGCAAGTAGAGTTGTTGCAACCAGGTGAGCCCGGCCCGCAGCACCACCGTCAATCCCATCCCCACCAACAGCGGACCGATCCAATGCCGCTTGCCGTCGATCAGAAATTCGTCCACAAAAATCCGTGAGAAGGTGGGGACGACGAGTCCGGGCAGAACGAGCGCGAGTCCGGCGAGCACGACGTAAAGCAAAGCCGTGCGCGATCCTGCCAGCCGGGGCTTGAGCGCTTCAATCAATGAGCGCTTTTGTCCGCCGCGTTCGAAGTCCGGGCGGGGCGAGAAGGTCAGCACCACGCCGGTAAAGGATTGATCGAATTCTTCTTCGCTCACTTGCCTCGGGCCATTCGCCGGATCATTGAGGTAAATCGATTTTTTCCCGAACCCTTCGAGGACAAGAAAATGGTTGAAGTTCCAGAAAATGACGCAGGGCATCGGCATGGCGCGAAGCTCTTTCGTTTCCTTGGTGAATCCGCGCGCCTGGAGCCCGTATTCCTTGGCTGCGCGAATCATGTTGCTCGCTTTGCTGCCGTCGCGTGAAACGCCGCAAGCCACGCGCAATTCTTCGAGAGGGACAAAGCGGCCATAGTGGCCCAGGATGATGGCCAGCGCGGCCGCACCGCATTCGACGGCTTCCATTTGCAGCACCGTGGGCGTGCGGACGCGCGCCGCTCGGCGGCCCGGCGGTTCGCTGGCATGATTCTCAACGCTGGCCATTGGACAATGGAAGGGGCTTTCCGGCGACGCTACATCCCAATCGTCTTTTTCATGAGCGGCAATACCAGTGTGATGGGCCGCTGATTGGTGATCGTGATCGTGCCGTCACAAAGCGTTCCGCTGCTGATTTGCAAGTCGGGGCCGCGGGCGGTGGACCAGCGGAAGCCGCTTTGAGTATTGGCATCGCGCTGGAGGGAAGCGACCACTTCGATCGGGGCGCCGCCGGCCGAGAATTCGGAGACGAGCGCCTGATTTTCCAGAACGCGCAGCATGCCTTGGGGGGTGGCAGGGAAAGGCGAGACCGACTCGACGCGCGCCAGGATGAATCCGAATTCTTCCTTGCGAATGGACGCCGGAGCGATGGCGACGTTCATGCCGGGAGCGACGAGTTTGCCATCGGCGGGATGGAGGAACAGGTGGGCTTCGAGTTTTTTTTGTTCGGCTTGCAGGCTGAGGATGGGTGTGTTGGCGCTGATCAGCTGGCCGGGTTTGACCATGATTTCAAGCACATTGCCGGCGTAAGGGCTTTTGATTTGCGTGTTGAGCGCCAGGAGCGCGTGCAGGTAATCGAGCTGATGTTTGCCGCGGAGCAGTTCGGTTTGCTTTTCCAACTGAGCCTGGCGTCGGCGTTCCTTGGCCTGCAATTCAAACAGATCGATTTGTTTAAGCTGGATCCGTGTTCTGGCCAATTCATGCTGCGCTTGAAAGAGCGAGTTGCGGGTCTCGAGCAACTGCGCTTTCGAAACGAGTCCCTTTTGCAGAAGCGAATCCTCCTGGATCTTGATGCGTTCTTCGAGTGCGCGGATTTGCTCGCCGTAATCGCCGATCATATCTCGGAACGTGCCCCGTTGCTGACTCAGGTCCGCTTGTTCCTGTTCCGATTCCAGCCGATGGAATTCCTGGAGTTGTTTGAATTCCTCTTCCAGGCGTTGATTTGCGATTTGGGCTTGATCGATGCGCAATTGCAACTCGGGCTGGCTGACCATGGCCAGGATTTGATTGCTCGAAACCAGATCTCCCGGTTGCACGAAAATCTGTTGCACATTGCCTTCTCCCCGCGAGGTGGCGACGAACACGCCGCCTTCCTTCACAAGAATGCCGCGGCCATACACGCGCGATGGGATGCTGCCAAAAATGGTCCAAAGCATGGCTGTAAAAACCAGGGCCACACAGGCAGCGAGGGCGATCCAGCTCTTCGGCGTCGTGACCTGCATGAGCTGATCGAGTTGCTCGGGGGACGAGAGCTTGTCGAGCGCGGCTTTCCTGAAGATGGACGAAGTAGGCTCCATTGCGATGTCAAGCAAGGGCTCGGGGCCAGGGTAAAATTTTCATGGCCTGGTGGTCCCCGCTTCTAACACATTCTCCGGGGGAAGGGTAATGAAATCCTCCTCGCGCAAGGTGATATCGCGATCCGCTCCCGCCGCAACGAGCAATCCCAGTTCGTAGCGCAACCGTGCCACAGCGCCGGCCACGCGGGCTTGTCCGGCCACCGCGTTCAACTGCGCGTTGGCCAGGCGGTCCGCCGTCGTGATGACATCAAGCACGGTGGTGGTGCCGAGGCGCAGCTTCTCCTTTTCATTTTCGTCTGCGGCCCGGAAATGTCCGGCGGCCGTTTGCAGATTCTTGAATTCTTCCATGGCGCGGATGAGTTCGGAGATGGCGACATGCAGGGAGGAACTGATCGTGCGCGCGAGTTCGAGCGTGCGGAGCCGGGTCTGATCGAGGACGCCTTGCCGTTGCAACCACAGGCCGCGCGCGGCGTTGTTGCCGAAAGGCCATTCAAAACGCAAGGAACCAAACGCATTCAAGCCCCCGGAGTTTCTGGGATCAAGCGAGCTGTAATAGCGTTGGAACTGGCTGCCTTCCATCAACCCGGCATAGCCCACCTCGAGTTCCAGATCGAGCGTCGGTTTAAGATTCTTTTGCGCGGCCGCCAGCAAAACTTCCGCAGCGGATTCATTTTTCAGTGAAGCCAGGTAATCGGCGCGGCGCTGCAAACTTTGCTCAAGGAATTTCGGATTCTGAAACAGGCCGGGCGCAATCAGGCCGGGCGTCTCCGGAAAAGCATCCGCAGGCAACGGCGTGGAATTCAATTGGCCGGGAGAAAGGCCGAGAGCCAAACCAAAAGTTTGCCGGGCTGCGACCAGACGTTGTGCGCCGGCAACCGTCGCCGCAGACTTCTCCGCAAAATCCGCGCGAACATGTTCCAATTCTGCCCCGGGGAATTCCCCCGCGTTGACCAGATCCTGCACGCGCACGACGAGGTTAGACGCGCGCGCTTCCGATCCGTGAAGGATTTCCAACTGACGCCGCGCCGCGAGCAAATTCCAAAACGCCGTCGTGGCGTTCAACAGACGGTTGGCGATCGTGTGTTGGAATTCGAGCGTGGCCGCTTCCGCGCTGATGCGTGCGGCGCGCTCGAAGGCGCCGGTCGCGTCGGTGCCAAAGTTTTTCAGAAGCGGAATATGAATGACGAGGTTGACATTGGCGCGATTGAGAGCGCGATCCCGATCGAGGTTATCGGCGATGCGCGTGGCTTCGAAACCCGGGCTCACGGCAATCCCGGAGCGAAATTGTTTTCGGAGACCCAGCCGGTAATGGGTGATGTCTTCGACGAGATTGGCGGCGTTGGTGAAGCTGCCGAGCTGGAAGCGCTCGAATTCCGTGCGGGGTGTTCGCACCAGGCCTTGAGATAAAGCGGTTTCCATCGTCCAGTCGAATGCGCCGGCGGCTTGCCGGGAAATGCCCTGGCTGACTTGAATTTGTTTTTCCTGAATTTGGATTTGCGGGTCGCTTTGCAAGGTCAGGCGAATCGCTTCGAGCAAACGGATTTCTTTCGGCAGATCCGGCGGCGCTTGAGCCTGCAGCGGCGCAACGCAAATAAAACAAGCGAGGGATTTCAGGAAGAGGCGAATCCACTCCGCGAATGGGGAAGCGGAAGCGCAGTGTCCCGGCGCCATGTCCTTCAGAAAAGGACCGATGGGCTTTCGCTGCTGTCCATTCACGATGATTGCAGGCGGATCAGGTTTCGGAACGCTGTGGGTTGAAATGCCGAGTGCTGTTTAACCGAATCAAAGGCGGGTTGGCGACTTAAAAATCTGTTCGGACGCGCAGCGGCTTTCTCGATTGCGCAGCCGCTGCGTGCTCGCCGTAATTTGCAATCACTGGACGAGCGTGAGATTCACGCGGCGCACGTCCATGACCGAACGGCCTGGAATTTCGAGCGCGCGGAGCGTCAATTGCCCGCGGCCTTGAGCGAGCTCCATCGTCCCGAGTTTTAACGGGCGAAATTCTTTCATCTGCGATTCCGCCGGCGGGCGAGGCAGCGTGTCCTGGTTCGTGTAAAGCGGCGGATCCCAGCCAGGCGCCACTTTGCCGGTTAATTTTTCTCCGCCGAAACTCAACTCGATCATCGAACCCGCGTCAGCCACCGGACAAGTGTAATCGATCACGACATCGTATTTCCCGCTCGTCTTGATTTCGATGTCCCATGTGATGCGATCCTCGAGCGATTTCCAATTCACAAAGTAGGAGCAGTTCGGAGCGCCACTGCTCCGGCGCACCTGGCCGTGCGGTACGCCGTCGCGCGCTGGAAGGGGCGTCCATGGAAATTGCGCGTATCCGACGGGAAATGGCCGGTCATCATCCGAAAACCTGCGCGGCGGATTCCGCGGCGCTTGGCCGTTTTGTCCTGGAGCACGAGCTGTCGAGGCCGCTGTCTCGCCAAAAATTTCCGCGCGCCATGTGGCGACCGCGAGGCGCAGCTCTTCCTTCACAGCCGGAAATTTGGCGGAAACATCCGTGGTTTGTCCGGGATCGTTCTGCATGTCGAAAAGCGCTCCGCGATGATCGAGCCGGAACTGAGCGGTTCGAACGCTGACCTGGCCGTTTTGATGAGCAAACAACCTCCGATCCGGGATGGCGGTTTCTTTCCCCAGCAATTGAGGCGAGAGATCCCTTCCGTCCAGTGCTTTGCTCCCGACGAGCGGAACTCCAGTCAATGCGGTGAGTGTCGGAAGAAGATCGATGGCGCCGGCGATTCCTTTCACGACCGTGCCGGGTTTGATTTTATCCGGCCATCGCACCAGCAATGGCGAGCGGATGCCGCCTTCCTCAGTCGAGCCTTTGCGTCCTTTCATGTCGCCGTTCCAGCGCCAGGTATTTGGGCCATTGTCGCTGAAATAGAGCACGAGGGTGCTTTCGCGCAGACCGAGCTGATCCAGTTTGCTCAACACGCGTCCGACGTTCTCATCCTGATTGGCCAGCATCGCGTGCACGCAACGGGTTTGGTTCAAATCTTCCTTGGTGGGATCATCGGCCAGCTGCGGAATGGTTTTGTCTTTGAATTCCTGCCAATACTTTTCCGGCACCGCCCAGGGCGAATGCGGAGTGGTAAAAGGCACGTAACAAAAAAAGGGCCGCGATCGATTTCGCTCGATGAATGCCAATGCGCGATCGGTGCAAAGATCCACAATGTACCCGCGTTCACGAACCATTTTGCCGTTGTGTTCGAGAGGCGGATCAAAGTATTCGCCCCAATGCCCTGCCGTATGGCCGTAATACTCGTCAAATCCCCTGGCCATCGGGTGGTAAGGCCATTGACTCCCATTGTGCCATTTCCCAAAAGCACCTGTGGCATAGCCTCGAGCCTTTAAGGCATCGGCGATCGTTTTTTCGTCCAGATTAAGCCGCTCCAATCCGGTGGATACGCCGCGCACTCCGCCGCGCGAATGATACCGTCCGGTCAGAAATTCGGCGCGCGTTGGAGCGCAAACCGCACAGACGAAAAACCGGTCGAACTGCGCTCCATCACGGCCGATGGAATCAATGTGCGGCGTGCGCGCAATGCGATTGCCGTTGATGCCATAATCGCCCCATCCGGCGTCGTCCCCAAGAAACACCACCACATTTGGCGGGCGCGAATTTGCCGCGGGCGCGGCCGAAAACGCGACGATCATTAGAACGCAGCTCAGCGCGAGAGCGCCTGCGCGACTAACCCATCCCGGCCACTGCCAAGAGTTCATAAATTGATGATTTGAATCTTTGCTGGCGATCATTCCGCGAATTCGCTCGATCGCCCATGCGTCGCGGAGAACAGGCGCGAAGCGTCTTTGCCGGACGGACTGCATCCGTGCAGAACGTTCATCGCTTGACGTTTCTGCGGCGCGCATTTGCCTTTGGCGCTGCTTGCATTTCGCGTTCGAGGTCGCGGTCTAATTCCTTCGGACGCGCATTCTGGAATCGATCGAGCGCCTGTTGCAGCTTCGCCTTTGCCGCGCTCTGTTCGGCAGCAAGTGACGATAGATCGAGCGCTTTTTCTTCAAACGGATCTTTGGCGAGGTCGAAGAATTCTCCGCTGCGGTAGAGCTTGTGATGATGATCAAAGGCAAATTCGCGAACGATGAGATTGAGCTGTTGCCGGGGGGAATACCAGAGGTAGAGCCACTCGCGAGGTGTTCCCTTTTCTCCACGCAATTGCGGCAGAAAGCTGACGCCGTCGAGCTCGACCGGCGGTTTCACACCCGCCGCTTCGCAAAGCGTCGGGAAAAGGTCCGTGCTGCAGATGAGGTCGCGGTTCACGCCGCCCGAACGAATAACGGACGGCCAGCTGACGATCAATGGAACATGTGTTCCGCGTCGTGTCGTCGTGCCTTTGCCGCCTTTGTACTCGTGGCCTTGGAATTTGCTGGTGACGCCCCGACCCGTGCCGTTGTCGCCAATGAAAATGAGCAAGGTCTTGTCGCGGATCCCAAGCTCAGCCAAACGGGCATCGAGCCGGCCAATCATCTTATCCATGTAAGCGGTCATGTCGGCGAAGTGTTTCACATTGCGGTTGACCTCTTCGCCCATGGCTTTCGCATCCCATTCCGGACTGTCGGGAGTCGGCTGAAAAGGAGCGTGCGTGAGCATCATTGGATAATAGAGAAAGAACCGTTGATCTTTGTGGCGCGTGATGAAATCGAGGGCGAAATCATTCACGAGCTTGGGGCCATACTCACCTTGATTGAAATTCTTCTCGGTTCCGTTTTGTTCGAAGCCGGGATTGGCATAACGCGGCGGACGGCGCGTATGCTGCCAGAGAAACGCTTCATCAAAACCGAAATGCTGCGGCGAATCCTTCTCGCGGCCGAGCTGCCACTTGCCGCACACCGCGGTCGCGTAACCCGCTCGCTTGAGCATATGCGCGAATGTGGTTTCCGTTCGTGGCAACGTGCCGAACCGATAATAGTTCCTCACGTTGTACCGGCCGGTCATCAGCTGCACGCGCGTGGGCGTGCAAAGCGGCAGCACGTGACAATGTTCAAAACGCATCCCGGCAGCAGCGAGCCGATCCAGATGAGGTGTCTGGTAGGACTGCCCTCCGTTGGCTGTGACGCACTCGTATCCGAAATCATCGGCCATGATCAGGATGAGGTTGGGTTGCGTTGCGGCGCTGAGTGGGCCGAGACCGACCCACACTGCGGCAAATAGGATCAAGAAGCGAACGATCCTGCGAAAGTTGGGCATGCGCGCAAGCGTATGGCAAATCCTCAAAACGAGCAAGGGCGCTGAGCTTGTCTGAGACTAGCTGACTGGCTCGCGTTGCGCCTTCGCCTTTGTCGATCTCAATCGAAAATCTTTCGACAAAGGTGCCGACAAAGGAAACCTCAAATGGATTGGCCGCTTTTAACCGAAAGGTTGGATACTCTGGAAGCTGGCTATCCTAAACATACCGCGCCTCTGCTCTACTCGACGGACGGAAAGAGCTCGGCGCTTTCCCTTTTTTTCTGCCGCTCTGCCCTCTGCCCTGTGCCCTGTGGCTCATTCGTGCATCTCGAAAGCGCGATCGTTACACTCACGTCCAGCGTTCAGCCATTGGACCCCGACGCAACGGCACCGCAGCAGATAGCAGCGCAACATGGCAAATGGAACAATGACAATCCCGACCCAAAAGATGCGAGGCCTGAAAGGCCGTCCCAAAGCTTGCGCCGCCGATGTTCCGCCCCTACAGGGCAAAGGTATTTGTTTGGACACGTGTTCCCGGACCTTCAGCCCACGCTATCACATCGCGGGCTTTCAGCCCTGTTTTTGTGACGTGCTGAAACTCCCTTGTCCCGCCGAAGCGTATGTCTTTTCGCCGCGAAGGGGGACGCTCATTTCACAACACGGCAACGTGAACGAAATCATCGGCAAATTAGGCGGCGACGATCGGCTTCGCGACGCTGTGAACCCTTTCGGGCCGCAGTTACGCGTCAATGCTTCGCAAAATGAAAAAGACTGGCTTCCGGCTGCACATGTTTTACCTGTGGATTGCCAGCCCGGAATTGGCCTTGCTCCGTATCCGTGACCGTGTCGAGAGCGGTGGGCACAATGTTCCCGAGCGCGATGTGCGGCGGCGCTTTGGCCGGACGCTGGGCAACCTGTTCACGTTTTACCGGCCGTTGCTGGACACGCTGCATTTCTTCGACAACTCATCCGACACCCCGCGTTTGATCTTCAAAGACGAGGCGGGGCGGACTATCGTCAATGACACCCCGCTTTACCGGCGGCTGCGAAAGGAATTTGCACCATGAAAAAATCAAGCAAGTCATCACTCACGCAAATGGCCATGAAGGCGTTGGCGGACGCCGTGGCCAAAGTGGTGGAGGACCATCGC